>NZ_JBFUJP010000042.1:0-39909 GCF_056401315.1 Rhodococcus sp. P4_F5
CCATGGCGTCGCGCGGCTGAGGGGAGAACCCGTTCGATGACGGACAACCCGACGACGGGCAAGCCGAAGAAGAACGGCAAGCCGATGAAGAACAAGGAGTATCGCCACCACCTCGAGCCGCTGCACGCCGAACTCGTCGCCTTGCAGGAGTGGGTGAAGGCGTCCGGCGCGAAGATCTGCGTCGTGTTCGAGGGACGCGACACCGCGGGGAAGGGCGGGGTCATCAAGGCGATCACCGAGCGGGTGAGTCCGCGGGTGTTCCGGGTCGTCGCGCTGCCGGCCCCCACCGAGCGGGAGAAGTCGCAGATGTACGTGCAGCGGTACGTGCCGCACCTGCCGGCGGGCGGCGAGATCGTCATCTTCGACCGCAGTTGGTACAACCGCGCCGGTGTCGAACGCGTGATGGGTTTCTGTACGGAACAGCAGGCTCACCAGTTCCTCGAGCTCATCCCGACGGTCGAGCGTGCGATCGTGGAATCGGGAGTCATCCTGCTGAAGTACTGGCTGGAGGTGAGCGAGGAGGAACAGACTCGCCGCCTGCAGAGCCGGATCGACGATCCCCGGAAGATCTGGAAGCTCTCGGACCTCGACCTGAAGTCGTACAGCCGCTGGTACGACTACTCACGGGCCCGGGACGAGATGATCCACTTCACCGACACCGGTTGGGCGCCCTGGTTCGTCGCGGTCAACGACGACAAGAAACGCGGACGCCTCAACATCATCAGTCACCTGCTGAGCCAGATTCCCTACGAGCCACTCGAGCGCCCCGACATCACCCTGCCGGAGCGGCAGGATGCAGACGGCTACGAGCCGCCGAAGCTACCACTGCACTGGATTCCGACTCCCTACTGAGGGTCCGAGCAGGGAAGGACGAGCGGTCATGGCGACGATGGAACCAGTGCCGGACGGGGCACACACCGGCCCGGCCACGCAGGCCCGCACGGACTGGCACGCCCGGGACGCCGAGGCCGTGGTGTCCGCACTCGCCACCGATCCGCAGTCGGGTCTGACGGCGGGCGAGGTGGACGAACGGCGCCGGCGGTACGGGCCCAACGTCATTGCCGCCGAGCCGGCGCCGTCGACTTGGTCGATCGCGCTGGTGCAGCTGAGGGATCCGATGAACCTGATGCTGGTCGCGGTGGCCGTGCTCAGCGTCGTCATCGGGGAGATCCCGACGGCGATCGTGGTCGCGGTGCTCGTCGGGCTCAACGTGGTGCTGGGCACCAGGCAGGAGGTGAAGGCACGCGCCAGCGTGGACGCGCTGGCGAAGATGCAGACGCCGCAGGGGCGGGTGATCCGCGGCGGAACGCTGATCCAGCTCGACGCCACCGAACTCGTGCCGGGCGACGTGGTGCAGCTCGAGGCGGGCGACATCGTGCCCGCGGACGGCCGCCTGCTCACCTCGGCCACCCTGGAGACCCAGGAGGCGGCACTCACCGGCGAGAGCGCTCCTGTCGCAAAGGATCCGCAGACGCTCGGCGCCGCCGACGTCCCGCTCGGCGACCGCAGCAACATGGCCTTCCAGAACACCTCGGTCACCCGCGGCACCGCCACCATGGTGGTCACCGAGACGGGCATGCACACCCAGATGGGTCAGATCGCGTCGATGCTCTCGGCGGTGGCGCCGAGCAGGTCTCCTCTGCAGCGGGAACTGGACTCGCTGACCAAGGTGCTCGGTGTCATCGCGTGGACGGCGGTGGCGACCATCGTGGTCATCGGGGTGATCCGGGGACAGGACGTCACGACGCTTCTGCTGCTGGGCATTTCGATGGGGGTGTCCGCGATCCCGACCGGCATGCCGACGTTTGTCCAGGCGATGCTGGCCTACGGCGCGCGGCAGTTGGCCGATGCGAAGGCCGTCGTGAAGAACCTGACGGATGTCGAGACGCTCGGCGCGACCAGCGCGATCAACTCGGACAAGACCGGCACCCTGACGATGAACCAGATGACCGTGCGGTCGCTGTACTTCCACTGCCGGTGGTACACGGTCGAGGGTGAGGGCTACGCCAAGTCCGGGAAGATCACCCAGGTGGCGGGCGAGCCGGTCCCGGACTTCACGCTGCTGGCGTACGGGCTGTGCCTCGACAGCGACGCCACCGTCTCCGACACCGGCGAGGTCGTCGGCGACCCGACCGAGGCCGCGCTGGTGGTGCTCGCGGCGAAGATCGGCGTCGACGCCCCGCGCACGCGCCGGACCTACCCGCGCGTCGCCACGGTGCCGTTCGACTCCGCGTACAAGTTCATGGCGACCTTCCACCACCTCCAGGTCGACGGCGGCACCCAGTTCGTGGAACTGGTCAAGGGCGGACCCGACGTGGTCCTGGCCAGGTGCACGACCGCCTTCCGGCCGGGCCGGCAGACGGTCCCGCTCGACGAGGTCCGGGAGGAACTGGCGGCGGCGACCCGGACCATGTCCGAGAAGGGACTTCGCGTGCTGGCGTTCGCCGCCCGTCGACTCGACGGGAGCGAGGACGCCGCGGCGGCCGACCCCATGTCGTTGGTCGACGACCTCACGTTCGTCGGCATGGTCGGCATCATCGACCCGCTGCGGCCGGAGGCGATCGAAGCGGTGCGCATCGCGCACGAGGCGGGCATCGCCGTTCGGATGATCACCGGCGACCACGCGATCACCGCGTCCGCGATCGGGGCCGAGCTCGGCCTCGGACCCGGCGCGATCGGCGGCCCCGAACTCCAGGCCATGACCGACGAGGAACTGTCGGCGGCCCTGCCCGGACTGCACGTGTTCGGACGCGTCACCCCGCAGGACAAACTGCGGCTGGCCGACATCATGCAGAAGGACGGCGCCGTCGTCGCGATGACGGGGGACGCCGTCAACGACGCCGCCGCGCTGAAGAAGGCCGACATCGGCGTGGCCATGGGCTCGGGCAGCGAAGTCACCAAACAGGCGGGCAAGATGGTGCTCACCGACGACAACTTCGGGACGCTGATCACGGCAATTCGCCTGGGCCGCAACATTTACGAGAAGATCGTGTCGTACATCCGGTACCAGATGTCGAAACTCTTCTCGCTGGTTCTGCTGTTCCTCGTCGCGAGCATCTTCAACATCAACGACGGGGTCGCACTCACGCCGCTGATGGTGCTCTTCCAGCACTTCTTCATCACCCTGTTCCCGGTGGCCGTCATCATGCTCGACCCGGCGCCGCCGGACCTGATGAACAAGCCGCCCCGCGACCGCGCGATGCCGATCGCGAACCGGCCGGCGTTTGTCCAGTGGCTGGCGTACGGGGTGCTGCAGTTCGCGCTCACGCTTGCCGCGATGCTCCTCGCCCCGGGCGAAATGAGCACGACCGAGGCGAACGTCCCCATGACGACCGCGTTCGTGGTGCTCTCGCTCGGTTCCATCCTCGGGGGGCTCGCCATGCGGCGCGACCCGGAATCCGGACTAGTCCCTCCCGTCCTCGGCGCGCTCAAGATCCTGTCGGTCCCGATCGTCGTCACGGTGTTCGCGGTCGAGCTCGGCTTCCTCCAGGACCTCCTGATGACGACGTCGTTGACGGGAGGCCAGTGGCTCGCCTGCCTCGGCTGGTCGCTGATCGTCCCGATCGTCGTGGAGGCGGACAAGGCGCTGCGGCGTCGGCGTCGCCGGCACGCGCAGCCGCTCCCGCCGATCCCCGCCGAGGTCGCCGTCGACCCGCAACGGGCCCGCGCCCGCTGACCGCGAACCATGTCCTGGCGAGAAGGTCTGGGCCGGTTGCCCGGGGTCGCGACGGCCCGGGGGTACCGCCGTGAGTGGCTGCGCGCCGACGTCACCGCCGGCCTCGTCCTCACCGCCCTGCTGATCCCCGCCGGGATGGGGTACGCCGAGGCCGCCGGGTTGCCCGCGTACGCCGGGCTCTACGCCACCATCGTGCCGCTCCTCGCGTACGCGCTGGTGGGGCCGTCGAAGATTCTCGTGCTCGGCCCGGACTCGTCGCTGGCACCGCTCATCGCCGCCGCGGTGCTGCCGTTGGCGGTGACCGGGGACCCCGACGAGGCGCTCGCCCTCGCCGGCGTGCTGGCCGTCCTCGTCGGGCTCATCCTCCTGGTCGGCGGGTTCCTGAATCTCGGCTTCGTCACCGAACTGCTCTCGAAGCCCATCCGGCTCGGATACCTCAACGCGATCGCGCTCATCGTCGTGGTCGGTCAGCTGCCCAAGCTGCTCGGGATCTCGGTCGACGCGTCCGGGGTGCTCGGCGAGATCGCGGAGATCGGGCAGGCCGTGGTCGGCGGGGAGGTCGATCCCCTCGCCGCCGCGGTAGGCATCGGCTCGCTGGCCGTCATCGTCGGGTTCCGGGTGTGGCTCCCCGCAGTGCCCGGGGTGCTGGTGGCCGTGATCGGGGCGATCGTGCTGTCCGCCTCGGCGGGACTCACCGACGACATCGGGATGGTCGGTGCGCTGCCGAAGGGGTTGCCGCTGCCGTCCGTCGGCGGTGTCGACTGGCAGGACGTCGGGCACCTGATCGGGCCCGCGGCCGGTATCGCCCTGATCGCGTTCGCAGACAGCGGCGTGCTCTCGCGCACCTTCGCCGCCCGGCACGGGGAGGACGTGAACGGCAGCACCGAGATGAAGGCGATCGGGGTCGCCAACGTGGCCGGCGGGCTGTTCGGCGGCTTCCCGATCTCGGCGAGCGGGTCCCGGACCCCGGTGGCCGAACAGAGCGGCGCCCGCACCCAACTGGCCGGCGTCGTCGGCGCACTCGCGGTACTGCTGTTCGTGCTCGTCGCGCCCGGGGTCACCGCCTACCTACCCGATGCCACCCTCGGGGCCGTGGTGATCGTCGCGGCCACGGCGCTGGTCGACGTGCGCGGCATGGTCCGGATGTGGCGCATGAGCACCGTGGAGTTCGGCCTCGCGGCGGCGGCGTTCCTCGGGGTGGCGCTGGTGGGCGTGCTGCAGGGCATCCTCGTGGCGATCGGGCTGTCGTTCGTCGCGGTGGTCGCGCAGGCCTGGCAGCCGTACCGCACCGAACTCGTCGAGACGACGGACCGCCCGGGCTTCCACGACGTCGTGCGTCACCCCGGCGGGGACCGCATTCCCGGACTGGTGCTGGTGCGGTTCGACGCGCCACTCTTCTTCGCGAACGGCCAGATATTCGACGAGTACGTGCGGTCGGTGGTGGCGAAGGCCCCGACCCCGGTCGAATGGGTGGTCGTCGCGGCCGAGCCGATCACCGGACTCGACACCACCGCCGTCGACGAACTCGTCGACCTCGACACGTACCTGGAGGGCAACGGGATCCGGTTGGCGTTCGCGGAGATGAAGGGCCCGGTCAAGGACCGGCTCATCCGGTTCGGGCTGGGCGAGAGGTTCGACGCGACGCACTTCTACCCCACGGTCGAGGCCGCCGTGAGCGACTTCCGGGCTCGCAGCCCCGGGCACTCGGCCGACAGCTGACGGCCGGGCGCGACCGGGAGGTTCAGTCGCCCGACCCGGGTCGGGAGACGGCGCGGGGCCGGGACGCGATCTGCCACAGTCGAACCCAGTCGAAGGCCGGCGCGGAGGTACGCACCCCGGGCCGCGTCCTGGGAACCTGTACCCGCAGGGCGCCGGATTCGACGGTGCACCGCACCGGGGTACGGAGCAGCAGGGATTCGCCGTCGACACCCACCGGGATCTCCGGGGTGTCGGCGTCGACGACCACCTCGGCCGCCGTCAGCTGCGTCAGACCCTGAACCCGGGTGCGGCGCAGCAGGCCGACCGCCTGGCGCGTGTTCGTCACCGTCAGCGCGACCGCACCGAGGACGCCGCGGTCGAGACGGTCCCGGTGGCTCAGTCCCGCGAGGTCGCTGTTGCCGTAGGGGTTGTTGCTCACCAGGACCGCCTGCGGTCCGGTCACCTCCGTGTCGCCGATTCGCGCGACGAGTCGAGGCCCGGTGTGTCCGGTGAGCAGATCCGGGAGCAGACCCAGCACGGTGCCCGTCTTGTCGTCCCGGTAGGCGGGGCTTCGGACGATTTCGGCGTAGACGCCGAACGAGGCGTTGTTGACGAAGGTGCGGCCGTTGATGGTGCCGAGGTCGACGCGGAGCTCGACGCCGTCCCGGATCGCGTCCAGCGAACGGGTCGGATCGGTGCGGTCGAGGCCGAGGTCCATCGCGAAGTGGTTGCGGGTTCCGGCGCTGATCACCAGGAACGGCAGTCGGTGTTCGGCGGCGACCGCTGCCACCAGCGCCTGGGTCCCGTCCCCGCCCGCCACCCCCAGCAGGTCGGCGCCGTCGGCCACCGCCTGGCGGGCCAGCGCGGTGACGTCGACGATGCCGGGTCCCTCGAGCAGCGCGACCTCGGCGCCCAGTTCCTGGGCCCGGCGCACCAGGTCGAACTTGGCGACCTTCCCCCCGCCGGAATGCGGGTTCATGATCAGGAACGGGTGTTGTGGTGGCGGCGCGGGCAACTCCGGCATGGCGGTCTCCGAGCGCCCGCCGCGCAGGGCGGCGCGGGCGCACACGAGGGACAGCAGCCCCAGCGCGTACGCGACCAGCACCTCCAGCAGCAGGCCGGCGCGGACGAACATGGCCAGGACGGCGATCGGTGCGAGCACCGCCACGCCCAGGGAGATCCACCTCGCCGCCCCGCGGCGGGTGAGGAACCAGTACAGGGCGGCCACCGTGACCACCACACCGCCGACCCCGACGACGACCAACCCCACCGTGCCCAGTAATCCGGCGGACAGCACGGGCACCGCCGCCGCGCCGACCGCACACACCAGCGCCGCCCACGCCCACCAGCGCCGGGCGCCGTCACCGGTGACCACCTGTTCGACCGACGGATACTCGGGCATCTGATCGGGCCTTCCCGGCGGAGGTGCGACTTGCCGTCTGGTTCATCATCCACCCGGAGGGGGACGATCACAGCGGTATTGCCTACGCCGCGGAACGTAGCCGGCGTCTACTGACACCGCCGCGAGGCCGGAGACGTCAGGACGCCAGCTGCCGCCACAGGAACTCGTAGGTCAGCGCGGACTTGAACGCCTGCTGCGCGTTGTCCGCGGCGCCGCCGTGCCCGCCCTCGATGTTCTCGTGGTACCAGACCGGGTGGCCCTGTTCCTCGAGCAGCGCGGCCATCTTCCGCGCGTGCCCGGGGTGCACCCGGTCGTCACGCGTCGAGGTGGCGATCAGGACCGGCGGGTAGGCGCGGTCCGGGTCGGTGTTCTGGTACGGCGAGTACTGCGAGATGAACTCCCACTCGGCCGGGTCGTCGGGGTCGCCGTACTCGGCCATCCAGGACGCGCCGGCCAGCAGCAGGTGGTAGCGCCGCATGTCCAGCAGCGGCACCTGGCACACGATGGCACCGAAGAGTTCGGGGTACCGCGTGAGCATGACGCCCATCAGCAGCCCGCCGTTGCTGCCGCCGTGTGCTCCGAGTTGCGCGGCGGTGGTGATCCCGCGCGCGACCAGGTCGCGCGCGACCGCGGCGAAGTCCTCGAATGCCTTGTGCCGACCGGCCTTGAGCGCCTGGGTGTGCCACTCGGGGCCGTACTCGCCGCCGCCGCGGATGTTCGCGACCACGTAGGTGCCGCCGCGCTCGAGCCAGCCCAGGCCCAGGGCGCCGCTGTAGCCCGGCACCATCGAGTTCTCGAAGCCGCCGTAGCCGTACAGCAGGGTGGGCCCGGCCGGGGTGCCGTCGCGGCGGACCGTGAAGTACGGGACCGACGTGCCGTCGTCGGACGTGGCGAAGTGCTGTGTGACGGTGAGCGATTCGGCGTCGAAGAAGGTCGGCGCCTGCTTGAGCGACTCGACGGGCTCGCCGACGTAGCCGTGCAGCAGCGTGGCGGGCGTGGTGTACCCGCTGGAGTTGAGGAAGTACTCGTCGCTCTCGACCGGATCGACGTCGAGGACGTCGGTGGCGTTGAGCGCGGGCAGGCCCTCGAACGGCACGTCGGACCAGCCGTCGGGGTGCGGGGTGAGCACCCGCATCCGGGTCTGCACGTCCCGCAGGGTCACCAGCAGCAGGTGGTGGCGCGTCCAGACGTACTGCTCGAGCGAGGTGTGCGCGTCGGGTTCGAAGAGCACCGTCAGCTCCCGCGACCCCGCCAGGTAGTCGTCGTACCGCGCGGCCAGCAGTGTGCCCGAGGCGAATTCACGATCCCCGACGGTCCAGGGGGAGCGGGTGCGGACCAGCAGCCACTCGCGGTGCACCGACAGCCCGGCGTCCTCGGGCGTATCGATCCGGACCAGGTCGCCGTCGCCCCGCAGTTCGAAGCGTTGCGAGGAGTAGAAGTCGACGGCGCGGTCGACGAAGTCCCGCTCGAAGCCGGGCGTGCGGTCGTGCCAGGCGGACACCGCCACGTCGGTCTGCTTGCCCTCGTAGACGGGCACCGCCTCGTCGACCGGGGTGCCGCGGCGCCAGCGTGCGGCCACCCGCGGGTACCCGGAGTCGGTGAGGGAACCGTCGCCGGTGTCGGTGCCGACGAACACCGTGTCGATGTCGATCCAGTCGACGTCGGACTTGGCCTCGGGCAGGAAGAAACCGCCCTCCTCGGGCGTCACGAACTCGCGTCGCACCAGGTCGAACTCGCGGATCACGGCGGCGTCGGCGCCGCCGCGCGAGAGGCTGATCAGGGCCCGGGTCTCGTCGGGCCGCAGCACCTGCGAGGAGGTCCACACCCAGTTCTCGCCCTCGGCCTCGGCCAGCGCGTCGAGGTCGCACAGCACGTCCCAACGCGGTGCCGCGGTGCGGTACTCGTCCATGGTGGTGCGCCGCCACAGCCCCCGCACGTGCGTACCGTCGCGCCAGAAGTTGTAGAGGAACTCGCCGCGGCGGCGGACGTACGGGATCCGGGCGTCGGTGTCGAGCACCGCCCGGATCCGCTCCCGCAACCCGGCGAACTCGGCGTCGTCGGCGAATTCGGCGACGGTGCGGGCGTTGCGGGCGCGCACCCAGTCCAGGGCGGCGTCGCCGGTGACATCCTCGAGCCAGAGATACGGGTCGGTCATGTCGGACATTCTTGCAGCGTCGGGCGATCGGCTAGCGTTCGGCGAATGACCGCGCCGAGCTATCCACTCTGGGAGCAGCACTGCTGCCTGCCGCTGCAGCCGAGCGCGTCGATCGGGGAGTTGCTGCGGTACCGCCGGCCGGCGGGCAGCTACCTCTCGGTCAACGTGGGGTACGCGCCGCAGTCGCTCGCCGAGGCGACCGGTATCGCCGAGAGCTTCCGGGACCAGGCGCGGGAGTACGACGCCGTCGAGCCGATCGCCACCCTTGCGGACGTGGACGCCGTGCGCGCCGGCGGTGGGATCGCGCTGGCCTTCGACCTCGAGGACTCCAACCCCCTGGACGGTGACCCGGCCAACCTCGCGCATTTCTACCGGCTGGGGGTGCGCTCGATGCTGCCCACCTACAACCACGCCAACGCGGCGGGCTGCGGGTGCCTCGACGCCACCGACACCGGACTGACCGGGTACGGCCGCGACCTGGTCCGCGAGATGAACGCGGTCGGGATGATGGTCGACGGCTCGCACTGCTCGGTCCGGACCGGTCTGGACCTGGCCGAGACCACGACGCGGCCGATGATCTACAGCCACTCCAACCTGCGCCGGCTGTGGGAGCACCCCCGCAACATCACCGACGAGCAGGCCCGCACCTGCGCCGAGACCGGCGGGGTGATCGGGATCAACGGTGTCGGCATCTTCCTCGGCGTCAACGGCCCGGACGACCACGCGCGCCGGCTGTCCGCGATGGCCGACCACATCGAGGCCGCCGTCGACCTGGTCGGTGTCGAACACGTCGGGATCGGGTCCGACTACTCGTTCGACCACGAGGACTTCCTCGTCGAGATCGCCACCCACTCGGAGTCCTTCTCCGCGGCGTACACCGCGTGGGGCCCGCTGCAGTGGGTGCCGCCGGAGGACACCCTGACCCTGGACCGGGTGCTGCGCGAGCGGGGGTTCGACGAGCCCGCGATCGAGGCCGTGTACGGCGGCAACTTCGCCCGCGTGGCCGCACAGGTGTGGTCTACCGGCGGGTAAGGAGACCGTCTCGGGACAGCGAATCGGGACGGGACTACCCTGATGTCTCGTGACCTCACACTATGACGTCGTTGTCCTCGGTGCCGGTCCCGGTGGGTACGTCGCTGCTATCCGCGCGGCACAGCTGGGCCTGAAAACCGCCATCATCGAAGAGAAGTACTGGGGCGGTGTCTGCCTCAACGTGGGCTGCATCCCGTCCAAGGCGCTCCTGCGCAACGCGGAGCTCGCGCACATCTTCCACAACGAGGCCAAGACCTTCGGCATCTCGGGAGACGTGAGCTTCGACTTCGGAGCAGCCTTCGACCGCAGCCGGCAGGTAGCCGACGGCCGCGTCAAGGGCGTGCACTTCCTGATGAAGAAGAACAAGATCGCCGAGTACGAGGGTCGCGGCAGCTTCACCAGCGCCAACGCCATCACGGTGACCAAGGCCGACGGCTCCACGGAGTCCGTCACCTTCGACAACGTCATCATCGCCACCGGCACCAAGACCCGCCTGCTGCCGGGCACCTCGCTCAGCGCGAACGTGGTGACCTACGAAGAGCAGATCCTCACCAAGGACCTGCCGGGCTCGATCCTCATCGTCGGTGCCGGCGCGATCGGCATGGAGTTCGCCTACGTCCTGCACAACTACGGCGTGAAGGTGACGATCGTCGAGTTCCTCGACCGCGCGCTGCCGAACGAGGACGCGGACGTCTCCAAGGAGATCGCGAAGCGGTACAAGAAGTACGGGATCGACATCAAGACCTCCACCGGGGTCCAGACGATCACCGACAACGGCGCCGCCGGCGTCACCGTCACCATGGCCAAGAACGGCAGCGACCAGGTCGAGACCGTCGTGGTCGACAAGGTGCTGCAGGCCATCGGCTTCGCCCCGCAGATCGAGGGCTTCGGCCTGGAGAACACCGGCGTCGCCCTCACCGACCGCGGCGCCGCCATCGCGATCGACGAGCGGATGCGCACCAACGTCCCCGGCATCTACGCGATCGGTGACGTCACCGCGAAGCTGCAGCTCGCGCACGTCGCCGAGGCACAGGGCGTCGTCGCCGCCGAGACCATCGGCAACGCCGAGACCCTCGAGCTGGGCGACTACCGGATGATGCCGCGCGCCACCTTCTGCCAGCCGCAGGTCGCGAGCTTCGGTCTCACCGAGGAGCAGGCCAAGGCGGAGGGCTACGACGTCAAGGTCGCGACCTTCCCGTTCACCGCGAACGGCAAGGCGCACGGCCTGGCCGACCCGTACGGCTTCGTCAAGCTCATCGCCGACAAGACGCACGGCGAGCTGCTCGGTGGCCACCTCATCGGCCCCGACGTCTCCGAGCTGCTGCCCGAGCTGACCCTGGCCCAGAAGTGGGACCTGACGGTCAACGAGCTCGCGCGCAACGTCCACACGCACCCCACGCTCAGCGAGGCGCTGCAGGAGGCCATCCACGGCCTCGCCGGACACATGATCAACTTCTAGGCCCCACATACGCGAACGGCCCCGCCCCCTGTTGGGAGCGGGGCCGTTCGCGTTCGCGGAGGCACCACGGGCGGCGGAGCCGCCTAGTGGATGCCGACGGCGGCCTCGTCGGGCAGATCGCCCCTCTTGGCGCGGACCAGTACCAGCACGACCGGGGTGACGACGGCCATCAGGACCGCCGCCCAGACGAAGGCAGCGGCGTAGCCCGACACCTCGGCCCCGAAGAAGTAGTCCGTCAGGGAGTCGACGAAGTCCTGCACCGGCTGCGGCAGCAGGGCGAGCTGGCCGGGGTCCGGGAGACCGGCGCCTGTCAGGTCGGTCGGGACCATCGAGTCCGGTACGCCCGCGGGGGGAACGGGCGCCGCGTGCTCGGTGGTGAACGCGGACTTCGCCGACGCGTAGATGGTGGTGAACAGCGCGGTGCCGATCGCGCCGCCTACCTGCATGGTGGCGTTGACCAGGGCGCTCGCGGCGCCGGCGTCGTGGTTCGGGACGCCGACCAGTGCCAGGTTCTGCATCGGCACCATCAGCAGCCCGAGGCCGAGGCCGAGGACCGCCAGGCCCGGCAGGACGTGGGTCCAGTAGGAGCTGTGCACCCCGATCTGCGAGAGCAGCAGCAGCCCGGCCGCCGAGATCACGGGACCGGCCACCATCAGCGGCTTCGGTCCGATCCAGGTGGACAGCTGCGCAGCCACGGTGGACGCGATCACGATGAAGAACGTCATCGGCAGGGCGGCGGCGCCCGCCATGGCGGGGCTGAATCCGAGCACGATCTGCAGGTAGAACGTCAGGTACAGGGTGGCGCCGAGCAGGACCGAACCGACCACCATCGAGCCGATCAGGGCCGCGCCGCGGTCGCGATGCCACGGAATGCTCAGAGGCAGCAGGGGGTTGGCGGTGCGGCGCTCCACCAGCACGAAGAGCGCGAGGAAGGCCAGTCCCAGCGCGATGAACGTGATGGTGTCGGTCCGGCCCCAGCCGTGCTCGGCCCGGGTGAAGCCGTAGACCAGCGAGCCGAGGCCGAGGGCGATCAGGACCGCGCCGGGCAGGTCGTAGCTGGTGTCGCCGTGCGCCTTGGTCTCCTTGACGATCGGCACGGTGACGGCGATCGCGAACAGGGCGATCGGGATGTTCACCAGCAGGCACCAGCGCCAGTCCACGTACTGCGTCAGGACCCCGCCGAGCAGCAGGCCGATGGCCGCGCCGCCGCCGGAGATCGCGCCGTACACGGCGAACGCCTTGGCGCGCTCCTTCTCGCCGACGAAGGTGGTGGTCAGGATGGACAGGGCGGCGGGGGCGAGCAGCGCCGCGAACACGCCCTGGCCGGCCCGGGCGACGAACAGCTCGATGCCGGTCTGGGCGAACCCGCCGACGGCCGAGGCGACCGCGAAGCCGGCCATGCCGACGACGAACGAGCGCTTGCGTCCCCAGTAGTCGGCGATACGGCCGCCCAGCAGCAGCAGCGCGCCGAACGCGAGCGCGTAGGACGTGACCACCCACGCGCGGTCGAGGTCGCTGATGTTCAGGTCGGCCTGCGCCGCGGGCAGCGCGATCGAGACGATCGTGCTGTCGAGCACGACCATCAGTTGCGCGAACGCGACGATGCAGAGCACCAGCCAGCGCCGGTCGTGGTTGGGGTTGTCGGAGGCCGGCCCGGCGGCGCTCTCGACGGTGGAGATGGTGGTCACGGGATTCCTCGGGGTCGGCGGTTACACGCCACGGCGATCGCACGGACGACCGGCCTGAAGCTACCGAGTCGCCCCGGATCGAGTCAAACGAAATAGTTCGTTCGGTTACGATCGTCACCATGGCAGCCCCGGACGTGAGTGCAACGAAACAGCGGATCCTCGACGCGGCGAGCGCCGAGTTCGGCACCTACGGGTTGGCCGGAGCGCGCATCGACCGCATCGCGTCGGAGGCGAAGGCCAGCAAGGAACGCCTGTACGCGTACTTCGGCGACAAGGTGGCCCTGTTCCATGCGGTGCTCGACGCCAACTTCGCCGAGGCCATGGAGAACCTCTCGTTCGACGGCGCCGACATGCCGGAGCACGCGGTCGCGCTGTTCGACGACATGCTCGCCAAACCCGACATCCAGCGAATGATGATCTGGGGCCAACTGCAGGGCGAGTCGACCCGGATGCGCGAACTGGCCGAGTCGCACCCGAGTTGGGAACGTCGAACCGGCTCGATCCGCCGGGCGCAGTCGGACGGCATCGTCGACGCCCGCTGGGAGCCGCGGGAACTGATCACCATGATGTTCGGCATCGTCTTCGGCTGGGTGGTGGCTCCCGGCGCCGACTGCAACGACGGCCTCGACGAAGACGCCCTCGCGCACCGCCGTGACGCGGTGCACGAGGCCGTCCACCGGCTCTGCGCTCCCTGACCCGGTAGGCGCCTGCGGCGCTCGTACGAGCAGCGGAGCTGCCTAGCGGGCCAGGTACGCCCGCCAGCCGCCGAACTCGGTGATGTCGGTGGCGCCGGCCACCGAGTCGTGGGTGCAGCTGAACCCGACGACGGCCCGGCCGTCGGCCAGCTCGACGCGGGTGAGCGCCATCGGCGCGGGCAGCGCCGCGAGGAAGGTGCCGAGCCCCGTGGTCGACACCCGGAACAGCTCGCCGAGGATCGGCGCGCCCAGCCCGGGTCCGCGGCGCACCAGGCCCGGCTTGGCCGGCGTGGTGTCCAGCGCGGCGAGCCGGTACGCGTCGGTGGTCGTGACGGTGCCCGCGAACCGGGCGCCGAGGTCCTCGAGCTGGAAGTGCAGCGGCTGCCCGCGCAGGTGGGCACCGAACACGGCGAGCTCGACGCCCTCGTCGACCAGGGTGGGCGCGTCCACACCGGCGAGCCGGGCGGCCAGGTCGACCGCCACCTGGTCGTCGAAGGCAGGGACGACGAACATGACGCCGAACGGGTCGCCGGTTGCGGTGTCGGCGCCCGGCACCGCAACCGCGGCCATGTCCAGCAGGTTGCAGAAGTTGGTGTACGTCCCCATCCGCCGGTTGATGCCGATCGGGTCCTGTTGCACCGCAGCGATTGTCGGGTGCTCCGTGGTTGTGGGTAGCAGCAGCGCGTCGAATCCCGCCAGCAGTTCGCGTGCCGCGGCCCGGGCGCGGGCGAGTGCGTCGAGGTCTTCGGCGAACTCGTGCCCGGTCGTGTTCGCGGCGGCGGCGACGATGGCGGTCACGGTGGGGTCGGCGCCGGCCGGGCCGGTGGCGAGGAAGGCCCCGACCGCGGCGTACCGCTCGGCCACCATCGCACCGTCGTAGAGAAGTCGGGCGGCGCCGAGGAGCGGCGAGATGTCGACGTGCTCGACGGCGGCGCCACCGCCGGCCAGGGCGGTCACGGTGCGCTCGAAGGCATCGCGGTAGTCGGGGCAGAGCGCCGCCAGGTCCTCCGGCCGAGGCACCGCGACCCGCGGCGCGCTGGGGGCCGCCATCCGTACGTCCGCGGGCCAGCGCCTGCTTCGCGGATCGAGCGGGTCCGGGGCCGCCATGATGCGGGCCGCCGTGACGGCGAGGTCGAGATCGGCCGCGAACACGGTGAGGCAGTCGTAGTCGACGCAGGCCGGCACGACGCCGTGGGTTGAGACCACCCCCATCGTCGCCTTGACCCCGACGATCCGGTTCAGGGCCGCCGGCACCCGGCCGGAACCGGCGGTGTCGGTGCCGATTCCGATGTCGGCGATGCCCAGCGCCACGGCCACCGCGGATCCCGAACTCGAGCCGCCAGACACCCGCTCCGGGTCGGCGGCGGACCGCACCGCGCCGTACGGACTGCGGGTGCCGACCAGGCCCGTCGCGAACTGGTCGAGGTTGGTCTTGCCGAGCACCACGGCGCCGCGGGCCACCAGGCGGGCGACCGCGCTCGCGGTGGCGTCGGGCCGGTAGGCGAACTCGGGGCAGGCCGCGGTGGTGGGCAGCCCCGCCACGTCGACGTTGTCCTTGACCGCCAGCAGCAGGCCGGCCAGTGGCAGCGGCTCGCCCGCGGCCAGGCGGGCCGCCACCGCGTCGGCCTCGGCGCGGACCTCCGCCTCGGGCCGCAGCGTGATCCACACCTCGGGCCGGTCCACCTCCTCGATCCGGCGGTACGCCGCGTCGACGCGGTCGGCGGGGGAGATGCCCGCGGCGCCGCGGGCGTCCCCGGTGCTGCCTGCGATGTCGATGCTCATGCCTGCACCCCTTCGATCTCGGCCTGTCCGATCACCGCGAGTGGGGTGCCCGGCTCGACCTTGTCGCCCGGCGCGACAAGGACTTTCAGGATCGTTCCGGATGCGGGACAGGGGACCGGCAGCTCCAGCTTCATCGCCTCGAGCACCAGCGCGCACCGTCCGGACTCGACCTGCATCCCCGGCTCGACCTCCACCCGCCAGACGCTGCCGACCATGGGTGCCTCGAGCACCACCGCGCCCGGCGGCAGGTCGGCGACCTCGGTCGCGGCCGGCTCCGGGGCCGGCACGAGTTCCACCCGGTCGAATTCGCCCGCCGCGCGCCAGGCGGCCTTCTCGGCCTCGAAGGCCGCGGACTGCCGGGCCTCGAATGCCGCGATGGACTCCGCGTTCGCGTCCAGGAAGCTCAGGTGGTCCGCGAACGCGAAGGTGCCGTCGGAGACCTCGGCGTCGAAGCGTCCGGACGCCGCCTGCGCGCGGTACTCCGACAACTGCTCCGGGCTCACGGGCTCCCAGACGATGCGGTCGAAGAAACGGAACATCCAGGGCTTGTCCTGCTCGAACGGCGGGTGCTGCCGGTAGCCCGACCAGATCGGCACGGTCCGCCCGATCAGCTGGTACCCGCCCGGCGACTCCATGCCGTAGACGCAGAGGTACTTGCCGCCGATCCCGACCGCGTCGGACGGGGTCCAGGTGCGTGCCGGGTTGTACTTCGTGGTCACCAGCCGGTGCCGCGGATCGAGCGGAACCGCCAGCGGCGCACCGAGGTACACGTCGCCGAGGCCGAGGACCAGGTACTGCGCGTCGAAGACGGCGTCACGCACCTCGTCGACGCTCGACAGACCGTTGACCCGTCGGATGAACTCGGTGTTCGACGGCAGCCAGGGCGCCTCGTCGCGGACGCCGCTCCGGTACCGGTCGATGGCCTCGGCGATGGACGGGTCGTCGAAGGAGAGTGGCAACCGGACCGTCCGGCTCGGGACCACGAGGTCGCCGGTCAGCGGCAACGAGTCCTCGATGTCCTGCAGCAGTCCGAGCAGGCGGTAGGCCGGCAGCACGTCCGGGTCGAAGTGCAGGTGCAGCGACCGCACGCCCGGTGTGACGTCGATCAGGCCCGGGATCCGTTGCTGCGTCAGCTCTGTCGCGAGCACGTGGACGCGCATGCGCAGACCGAGGTCGAGTTCCATCGAGCCGTACTCGACCAGGATGTTGTCGTCCCCGCCGCGAAGGTACGCCACCTCCGGACGGTCCGGGAGCCGCGGCGAGCTGCCGAGCATGCCGCCGTCGCTGCCGGTCGCCCGCAGTTCGGCCGGCGGAAGGTCGAGCGCCCGTACGGAATCCGACCCTCGCAGCGCCGCCGCGCCCGCGTCGGTGACCGGGACGAACCGGACCTCGTCGCCGGGGCGGATCTGGCCGAGCTTCCAGCGGTGCGCCCGCGTCACGGTGAGCGGGCAGGCGAAGCCGCCGAGGCTGGGGCCGTCGGGCCCGAGCAGGATCGGGGTGTCCCCGGAGACGTTGAGGGCTCCGACGCTGTACGGGTTGTCGTGCAGGTTCGACGGGTGCAGGCCGGCCTCGCCGCCGTCCGCTCGGGACCAGGTGGGCTTGGGTCCGTCGAGGCGGATCCSGGTGCGGTTGGCGTGCGTCTGCACCCGCCAGGTGGTCTTGTAGAACTGCGTCATGTCGGACTCGGTGAAGTACGACGGCGCCGGCTGCGGTCCCTCCGTCACCGCGAGGTGCCAGGTGTGGGTGAGGGTGGGCCGGCTGTCCGGCGGAACAGGTTGTGGCGCAGTGAGTCCTGCGGTGTCCTCGAACAGGCCGAGGACGTCCCCGGTGGCGACCGCCTTGCCCGTGACGCCGCCGAAGCCGCCGAGGGTGAAGGTGGACGCGCTGCCGTGGAAGAGCGGCGCGTTGATGCCGCCGCGGATTGCGACGTAGGTCCGCAGGCCGGTGTCGGTGGGGGTCCCGACGTCGAGGACGGTGCCCGCGGGCACGTTCACCGGCACCCACATCGGCACGCTCACGCCGTCGACGGTCACCGGGGCCTGCGCGCCGGTGACGCACACGAGCGTGTCGTCGGAGAACCGGAGCGCGGGGCCGAGCAGGGTGCACTCGAGGCCGGGTGCACCCGCCGGGTTCCCGACCGCGGTGTTGGCCAGTTGGAACGAGAGGTCGTCCATCGGGCCGGACGGCGGGATGCCCACCTCCCACAGACCGATCCGGCCGGGATGGTCCTGCACGGTCGTCATGGTCCCGGCCCGCAGCACGTCCGCGCGCAGCCCGGTCGGGCGCAGCCCGGTCAGCGATGCGGTGGTGTGGGTGGCGTCGAGAACCGTTGTGTGCGTGCAGATCCGGCGCAGCTGCGGCAGGTTCGTCTGGACGCCGAAGATGCGCGTCTCGGCCAGGGCCGCACCGAGGGCGGCGAAGGCTCCCGACCGCGTCGGCGAGGCCGTGATCACCTTGGCGAGCAGGGGGTCGTAGTGCGAGCTCACCTCGGTGCCGGTGTCCACCCAGGTCTCGACGCGGGTGTGGGCGGGGAACTCGACGCTGGTCAGCCGGCCCGCGCTGGGCCGGTAGTCGTGGCCGGGGTCCTCCGCGTACACGCGGGCCTCCACCGCACAGCCGGCGATGGCGGGGCCGGAGTCCGGGAGCCCGTCGAGCATGGCGCGATCGCCCCGCGCGAGCCGCAGCATCCAGGCCACCAGGTCGACGCCGGTGACCTCCTCGGTGACGGGGTGCTCGACCTGCAGTCGGGTGTTCATCTCCAGGAAGGACGCCTCGCCGCGGGCGACGTCGTAGACGAACTCGACGGTGCCGGCCGAGCGGTAGTCCACCGACGACGCCAGCCGCCGCGACGAGCTGAGCAGTTGCTCGACGACGTGCTCGGGCAGCCCCGGCGCCGGGGCCTCCTCCATGACCTTCTGGTTGCGTCGCTGCAGCGAGCAGTCCCGGGTTCCGAGGCTGACGGTGCGGCCAAGCCCGTCCCCGAACACCTGCACCTCGACGTGCCGAGCATCCGCGACGAACCGTTCGAGAAACACTCCGCTGGAGGAGAAGTGGGCCTGCGCCAGGCGCTGGACGCGCTCGTACGCGGCGCGCAGCTCGTCAGCGCTGTGGCAGGCCTGCATCCCGATGCCGCCCCCGCCGCCGACGGCCTTGAGCATCACGGGGTAGCCGATGTCCGTTGCGGTCGCGAGGGCGTCGGACACCGACGCGAGCAGTCCGCTGCCGGGTACCAGCGGCACCCCGACCGCGCGGGCCGCCTCGCGCGCGGTGTGCTTGTTGCCGAACACCCGCAGTTGGTGCGGGGTGGGTCCGACGAAGGCGATCCCGGCCTGTTCGGCGGCCTCGGCGAAGGCGTCGTTCTCGGACAGGAAGCCGTATCCGGGGTGGATGGCGCCCGCGCCGGTGGCCAGGGCCGCCTCGATGACCGCGTCGGACCGCAGGTAGGACTCGGCGGCCGGTGCGGGGCCCAGGCGCACCGCGACGTCCGCCATCTCCACGTGCGCGGCCGCGGCATCGGCGTCCGAGTACACCGCGACGGTCTTGAGTCCGAGGATGTGCGCGGATCTCATGACGCGGCAGGCTATTTCGCCTCGATTGGCGACCAGGAGCGTGTCGAAGGAATACTCGGCCGGCGATGCATTCACCCTTGTGGACATGCATGTATACGCTAGGCAGAGGGTGTTTCGCCCAGATTGCACGCCGTAAAGCGTGAGTTAGCAAGACCTCTCAGAAGTCGCGGTCGATCCGCAGGGTGTCGATGGTGGTGGCCAGTCCGTCGTACTGCGTGACCAGCAGGCAGAATTCGATCATCCGGCGGTCGTCGAAATGCGCGGCCAGCGCGGCCCAGGCCGGGTCGCCGAGATTCTTGGTGGCGACCAGTTCGTCCACCGCCGTCATCAGCGCGCGGTGCCGCGGATCCCAGCCCGCCGCCTCGGGACCGGTGAGCACCCGCCCGAGGATCTCGGGGGTGACGCCGGCCCGGCGTCCGAGCCGGATGTGGTGGTCCATCTCGTACTGGCACCCGCGCAGGTGTGCCACCCGCAGGATCACCAGTTCGGTCTCGTGCCGCGAGATCCGGCCGCCGGGCATCAGTCGGCCGGAGTAGTGCAGCCAGCCGCGGAACAGGCCCTTGGTGCGGCCCAGCGTGCTGAAGATCTTCGCGTCCTCGGCGCCGGAGGCAAGGGTCAGCACCCGCCAGATCGCCCAGTTGACCGGGCCCAGCTCCCGGAACCGTCCCGGCGCGACTCGCGGCGTCACGGTCGCCGGCGTCCCGGGCGCCGCGGAACCTGGCGATTCGGAGTTCGGTGTCGCGTTGCCAACTGTCACAGTGCCCCTTCGTGTGCCGATCGCGCCCGGGCGGGGACGAGATGGGTTGCCTGGTGCGCGAGCATACGCACGGAGATGGCCCCGGGGACGCGGCGCGGCGCGTAGATGCGGGTCTTGCGGGCGGCGATACCCCGTTCGAACGCGTCGATCACCACCGAGACGGGCGATCCCGCCGTGCCCGAGCCGCCGCCGGCCACCGCGCCGTCGAACGAGATCTCGGTCCGGTCGGTGTCGATCTCGCCGAGGTGGGCGATGCCGACCCGGGTTCCGAGCGGGCGCATCTCCAGGCGGAAGGCATTGCCGAGGGCCTCGGCCCCGGCCCGGGTCGCGGAGTACGCGCCGCGCAGCGGGAGCCGGTTGGCCGTGGGGGTCGACGCGACCACCAGCGCGTAGCCGGCGGGGTGACCGATGTGCGGGCCGGCCGCGCGGAGCGTGAAGTAGGTGCCCATCAGGTTGACCTCGACGGCGCGTCGCATGATCTCGGGGTCGCCGTCGACCAGGCTGAGCGGGGCGCCGACGCCGGCGTTGGCGACCACCACGTCCAGCCCGCCGAGACGCTCCGCGAGGTGTTCGACGGCGTCCTCGACCTGGCGCTGGTCGCGCACGTCGCAGTGCCGCCACGGGGCCCGGCCGTTCGCGGTGGCGACCTGTTCGAGGAGTTCGGGTTCGAGCCCCAGCAGCGCCACCCGGGCGCCGCGCTCGTGGAGTCGGCGGGCGAGGCCGGCACCGATGCCGCGGGCCGCGCCGGTGATCAGCACCCGTCGCCCGGTCAGGTCCGCCTCGAGGTTGCGTGCCATCTGCTCAGTCCCCACGTCTTGCCACCGATAGGCCCAACGTCTTGCTACCGATTGGTAGGGAAACGCTAACACCGGGGTGGGGTGACCGGGGAGAATCCGTCAACTAATTGGCAGAGGCGGCGACGGGCGTGGTATGCCACCGCAGTGTCGCCCGTCACATTGCGGTGGCATACCCTCCACGAACACGACATGTCAGGTAACACGCCACACAGGAGCAGCCCATGCTGAGCACGATGCAAGACGCACCCCTGTCCATCGCCCACCTGCTGCGCCACGGCAGCACGGTGCACGGCGACGCCGAGGTCGTGACCTGGACCGAATCGGGCGCCCGCCGGGTGAGCTACGCGCAGGTCGGCAGGCGGTGCGCCGCCCTGGCCCACGCGCTGCGCGGGCTCGGCGTCACGGGCGACGAGCGGGTGGCCACGTTCATGTGGAACAACTCCGAGCACCTCGAGGCGTACCTGACGGTGCCGTCGATGGGCGCGGTGCTGCACACCCTCAACATCCGGCTCTTCCCCGAGCAGTTGGTGCACGTGGCCAACCACGCGGAGGACCACGTGATCATCGTGGACCCGACGCTGATCCCGTTGCTCGCCCCGCAGCTGCCCCAGCTGACCACCGTCAAGCACGTGATCGTCACGGGCACGTCGACCGCGGGACTCGAGGCGCCGGCCGGCGTGCAGGTGCACACCTACGAGGGCCTGATCGAGGGGCAGCCGGAGGAGTTCGACTGGCCCGAGGTGGACGAGCGCAGCGCCGCCGCGATGTGTTACACCTCCGGCACCACCGGTGACCCGAAGGGCGTCGTGTACTCGCACCGTTCGATCTACCTGCACTCGATGCAGGTGTGCATGAGCGACGGTCCGAACCTCGGCCAGGGCGACCGGGCGCTGGCCGTGGTGCCGCAGTTCCACGCGATGTCCTGGGGACTGCCCTACGCCGCGTTCATGATCGGCGCCTCGCTGCTCATGCCGGACCGGTTCCTGCAGCCGGCTCCGCTCGCCGAGTTCATCGCCGCCGAACGCCCGACCTTCGCGGCCGCGGTGCCCACCATCTGGCAGGGGCTGCACCTCTACCTCGAGCAGCACCCGCAGGACATCTCCTCGATGCGGGAGGTGCTGATCGGCGGTGCCGCGGTGCCGCCGGCGCTGATGCATGCCTTCGAGGACGAGCACAACGTGTCGGTCCTGCACGCGTGGGGCATGACCGAGACCTCGCCGCTGGGCTCGGTCGCGCGGCCGCCCGTCGACGCCACGGGTGAGGCGATGTGGAAGTACCGGTACAGCCAGGGCCGTTTCCCGGCCTCGGTGCAGGCGCGCCTGGTCGACGACGAGGGCAAGGTGGTGCCGAACGACGGCAAGAGCATCGGCGAGCTCGAGGTGCGCGGGCCGTGGATCACCGCGTCCTACTACGGCGTGGACGCCGACGACAAGTTCGACGACGGTTGGCTGCGGACCGGCGACGTCGGCACCATCACCCCGGACGGCTACCTGGCGCTGTCCGACCGCACCAAGGACATCATCAAGTCCGGCGGCGAGTGGATCTCGTCCGTCGACCTCGAGAACGCGGTGATGGGGCACCCCTCGGTGGCCGAGGCGGCGGTGATCGGTGTGCCGGACGAGAAGTGGGACGAGCGGCCGCTGGTCGCGGTCGTGTTCCGTGAGGGCAGCGACGCCACCGTCGCCGATGTGCAGGCGTTCCTTGCGGACAAGGTCGCCAAGTGGCAGTTGCCGGAGAACTGGGCCGTCGTGCAGGAGGTGCCGAAGACCAGCGTCGGCAAGTTCGACAAGAAGCGGATCCGCTCCGACTACCAGGACGGCGCACTGACCGTGACGCGGCTGTAGGTCGCGGGTGGGGAGGGGGCGGTGGTGCCGGTCGGCGCCACCGCCCTTCTGTCTGTGCGGTGTCCTGTCTGTGGAGACGGAACCCGCACACAACCAGACCGCTTGCGGCCGAGTGTGTCTCGGCCGCAAACTGGTCTGGTTGTGGGTGAAGGTTCGGGCCTGTGCCTGGTCAGGCCCCGTGGGTCACGCGCCGGTTGTGGGCCGGCCTGGGTCTTCGCAGCGGGTCCACCCAGGCGGGTGGGGTGAACCACGGGAATCCGTCCGATTTGATCTGCACGGCCCAGTGGTTCTTGTGGATGATCGTGTGGTGCTTCTTGCAAAGGAGCACGAGGTTCGACAAGGCGGTGGGACCGTTGTTGGACCAGTGGTGGATGTGGTGGGCGTCAGTCCAGGCGGCGGGGCGTCCGCAGCCGGGGAATGCGCAGCCGCAGTCCCGCGCGACCAGTGCTTTCCGTAGTTTCGGGGAGATGGTGCGGGTGGTGCGGCCTACGTCGAGTGGGTTGCCTTCTCGGTCGACGAAGATCGGGGTGACCTGGGCGTCGCAGGAGATGCGGGCGGCGACGGCGGCGGAGATCGGGCCAGCCCAGGGCATGGTGGCGTGCCTTCTGCGGCGGTAGTGCCGAGGCGGCCTGACATCTGAGCAGCTTTCACCAGGTTCGCCGCCGATGGGTCCGGTTGCGTTGTCGGAGTGGTAGTCCCAGCCTGTTCCGACCCATGCCCCGGTCGCGGGTGTCGGCGCCGTCGCGGACACCGCATCCCGTAGTGCGTCGACGTCGATGGTCACGGTGACGTGCGGTCGCTCGCCGCACTCCATCGGTCCGCGTGCGTTGTCGAGGTGGCCGCGGATGATCTGTTCGAGGGCGTCGGCGCGGCGTTTGGCGGCGGAGCGAGGGTCGCGGATCGGGTGACCGTCGTCGTCGGTGGTCGGGTGCGGCTTGGACAGTCCGGAGAGGGCGGTCTGGAGGGCTTCGCCGGTTTCGGCGTCGAAGGTGCCTTTCACGTGCACCCGACCGCCGAGCGTTGTGCTGGCGAAGAACTCGTTGAGTTCGGGGTTCTCGCCGTCGGGTGGGACGGTGCCGTCGAGTTGCAGGAGTAACTCCAGTGCGCGGGCTCGTCGGCGCAGGACGGTGATGTTCTCGAGGTGCGCGGCGATGAGGAGGTAGGCCTGGCAGTCGTCGGGGCGTCCGCTTTCGGGGTCGGGGTGGGCCCAGTCGGTCTCCACCGGCTCGCCGTCGGGTTGGTCGACGGTGAGGGTTGCGAGCCTGGCGAGGAAGTTGACGATCACCTGGACGTGCCCGAGTTCGATCCGCCCGGCGTCCAGTGCGGCGGCCATCCTCGGATGCAACGGCAACTCACGACCGAGCCGGACGATCCTGCTCGCCTGCCCCGCGGTCATGTGGGTGGCGTCGGCGAGCCAGGACGCGGTGTCCGCGGCACCGAGGTGGTTCGAGAGGCACTGCTGGTCGGCCTCGTGCACCAACCGGACGCRCAAGGCTTCGAGCTCGAGGATCCTCTCCGACAGTTCCGGGACCGCCGACGCGAGTTCGGTTTCGTCGAGTCGCCATGCCTCGACCCGGGCGGGGTCGGTGAGCATGGCGTCGAGTTTCATACATCGAATTCTACTCGCACGTACATTCGATAACAATGATGTTTCGCCTGGTGAAGGAAGCGCCCCGAGAGTGCCTTCCAGTCCTTGTTCGGATCGTTTCGCCCGACTCGAGGCTTCGGCGGGTGCTGCCAGTGCGGGGCATCTCCCGACTGGACGCCGCGCCGCTGCATCGCCGGACGCACCTGCCTGGCACGATCAATCGGCATGGGGGAACAGCGGGAGCGACTCGATTGCGGAGACTGGTACCTCGATGATCCGGAGCTTGCCGACCTCCGGCGCCAGTGTTGGCGCATGCTGGACAGATTCAACGGTGCTGGGGCCGACGACGACGAGTTGAGGGCGCAGATCCTGCACGAGATGTTGGCGAAGGTCGGCGAGCGAGCGGTGGTGATGCCGCGCTTCCAGTGCAGCTACGGCCGCAACATCCGACTGGGCGACGGGGTCTTCGTGAACGTCAACGCGTTCTTCATGGACGACGCGCCGATTACGATCGGAAGCGACTCGCGGATCGGCCCGGGAGCGCAGTTGATGACCGCGCTGCACCCGATCGAGGGCCACCAGAGGCGCCGGGACGGATGGGAGCGGGCCGCCCCGATCACCGTCGGGGAGAACGTCTGGCTCGGAGCCGCGGTCACGGTTGGTCCAGGAGTCCGCATCGGGGACAACACCGTTGTCGGCGCGGGCAGTGTTGTCCTGCATGATATTCCCGACCATGCCGTCGCCGTGGGGAGTCCGGCCCGGGTGATCCGGAGAACCTTCGGCGAATCGTGACGACCGCTCACAGGCGCATCGCCGACGCCATCCGCGCCATCGACAGCGCCTCCCCGGCCCGTGCCACCACCACCTGGCGGGACTCGTCGATGTGCCGGCGCAGGGCGTCGTGGGCGTCGTCGAGGCGGCCGTCGAGCACGAGTTCGGCCAGGTGCACGTGCTCGTCGACGGTCGCCGCCATCCGGTCCGGCGTCAGGTAGTCGAACATCCGGACCGGGCGGACCTTCGCGTTGACGGCGACCAGCGCGTCGGCGAGCGCCCGGTTGCCCGCCGACACCAGCAGCGCGGTGTGGAACTGCTCGTCGAGGCCGACGAACCCGGCGTCCGGCTCCGGCATCCGGTCGCGCAGCGCGTACCACCGGTCCAGTTCGGGGCCCAGGACGTCCGGGTCGTGCCGCCGGTCGGCGTCGCCGCTGATCCGTGAGATGCCCTGCAGTTCCAGGACCGTCCGTAGTTCGTAGAGACCGGCGAGTTCGTCGAGCCGCGGCCGGTACGGGAACAGTCCGCCCTCGTCGCGCTGGATCAGCCCGTCGGCGAGCAGCCGGGCCAGCGCCTCGCGGACCGGGGTCCGGGACACGCCGTACTGGCCGGCCAGGCGTTCCTCGCCGAGCCGTTCACCGGGGGTGATCAGGCCGCACATCAGGTCCGACCGCAGGGACAGGTAGACGTGATCGCTGAGGGACCCGGATTCGGGTCGTCGGGCGCCCATCAGATCGCCATCGCGGATCGGACCTCCGACACCGCGCTGCGCACGTCGGTGCCCGCGGCCGCGCCGCCGGGACCGGACGAGGCGATGCGGCCGGAGGCGAGCACGTGGTAGCGCCGCGCGGCGTGCAGGGCGAACCCGATGTGCTGCTCCACCAGCAGCACGCCGAGGTCGCCGCGACGGGTGAGTTCGATGACGGTGCGCTCGATCTCGGCCACCACGTTCGGTTGGATGCCCTCGGTGGGCTCGTCGAGGATCAACATCTTCGGCTCGGTGATCAGGGCCCGCGCGATCGCGAGCTGCTGACGCTGGCCGCCGGAGAGCAGCCCGGCGCGCCGGTCGAGCAGGCCGGTCAGGGCGGGGAAGAGGTCCAGGGCCTCGGCCACCAGGGCCCGGCCCCGCCGCCTGCCGTCGGCCACCAGCTGCAGGTTCTCCGCGGTGGTCAGCTGGCCGAACGACTGCTGGCCCTGCGGGACGTAGGCCAGTCCCCGCGCCACCCGGGCGCTGGGCCGCAGCGCGGTGACGTCCTCGCCGTCGAACCGCACGGTGCCCGAGCGAACCGGTAGCAGCCCGACCGCGGCGCGCAGCAGCGTGGTCTTGCCGGCGCCGTTGTGTCCGAGGACCGCGGCGACACCGTCGGACGGCACCTCCAGCGACACCCCGTGGATCACCTCGGTTCGCCCGTATCCGGTTCGTACGTCAGCGAGTTCGAGCATCGTCTGCCTCCTCGGTCGTGGTGTCGGCCGCCGCGGGGGTGCCCAGGTAGACCTCCTGGACGCGGGGGTCGGCCTGCACCTGTTCGACGGTGCCCTCGCTCAGCACCCGGCCGCCGTGCAGCACGGTGACCGAGGTGGCGAAGGCCCGCATGAAGTCCATGTCGTGTTCGACCACCACCACGGTGCGTTCACCGCCGATGCGCCGCAACAGGTTTCCGGTCTCCTCGCGCTCCTCGTGGCTCATCCCGGCGACCGGCTCGTCGAGCAGCAGCACGTCGCAGTTCTGCACCAGCAGCATGCCGATCTCGAGCCACTGCTTCTGCCCGTGCGCCAGGATTCCGGCCGGGGTGTCGCGCAGCGCCGCGAGACCGGTGGTCTCGAGGGCCTCGTCGATCCGCGGTTCGACCGTCCGGCGGCGGCGCAGCATGGTCAGGGCCCCGCGGCCGGCGCCGGCGGCGATGTCGAGGTTCTGCAGGACCGTGAGCTCCTCGAAGACGCTGGCGGTCTGGAAGGTCCGACCCACGCCGAGCCGCGCGATCTGGTGAACCTTCTTGCCCACCAGTTCGATTCCGGACTTGGTGACAGATCCGCCGGCCGGCACCAGGCCGGTGATGGCGTCGACCAGGGTGGTCTTCCCGGCCCCGTTGGGGCCGATCAGGAAGCGCAGGTCGCCCTGCAGCAGCGTCAGGTCCACCCCGTCGACCGCCGTGAACCCGTCGAAGCTCACCCGCAGGTCGCGCACCTCGAGGTACTGGCTGGACATGCCCGCGTTGCCGCCGAATGCGGGCGCCGGACCCGTCGTTGCGGTGGTCGTCGTCTCGGTCATCGAGCGAACTCCATTTCCGTCTCCACGGCGGGCGGCGCCGCCGTCGGTGTGTCGGCGGACCTGCGCCTGCGGCGCAGCGCGAACAGTCCCGCCACCCCGGCCGGGAAGAAGCCGACCACCACGATGAACAACAGGCCCTGGGCGTAGACCCAGCCGGACGGGAACGTCTCGGAGAACGCGCTCTGCGCCCAGGCCACCCCGATCGCGCCGAGCACCGGCCCCAGCAGGGTGGCCCGGCCGCCGATCGCGACGCCGATCAGGAAGGCGATCGACGGCACGATGCCCACGTCGGCGGGGGAGATGATGCCCACGATCGGCACGAACAGCGCGCCCGCGATGCCGGCGAAGAAGGCCGCGGTCACGTACGCGACGAGCTTGACGTTCGCCGGGTCGTAACCCAGGAACCGGACCCGCTCCTCCTGGTCGCGGACCGCCACGAGCAGTTCCCCGTAGCGGCTGTTCATCAGCTGGCGGGTCACGGCGACCACCGCGAGCAGCACGCCGGCCGCGATGAAGAACAGCATCCGCTTGTTCGCGGGGTCGGCCAGGCTGAAGCCGAAGAACGTCCGGAACCTGTTGAGTCCGTTGCTGCCGCCGGTGCTCTGCTGGCCGATGAGCAGGATGGCGAAGGCCGCGGCGAGGGCCTGGCTGAGGATCGCGAAGTACGCCCCCTTGACCCGGCGCTTGAAGACACCGAGACCGAGCACGAAGGCCACCAGGGCGGGCAGCAGCAGGATCGCCAGGATCGTCACCACCGGGGACGCGAACGGCACCCAGTAGCCCGGCAGCGTCCGGATCCCCGCGATCTGCATGAAGTCCGGGACCTCGGAACCCTTGAGTTCGGCGTCGGCGATCTTCAGGTGCATGGCCATCGCATACGCGCCGATGCCGAAGAACACGCCCTGGCCGAGGGTCAGCATGCCGCCACGTCCCCAGGCCAGGCCGATGCCGACCGCGACGATGGCAAAGCACAGGAACTTGGCCAGCAGGCTGAGTCGGAAGTCGCTGAGGACGGCGGGTGCGAGGCCGAACAGCGCGGTGGCGGCCAGCGCGAAGCCCGCCCAGGTGCGGCGTGGGCCGCGGGTCAGGATGCTCATGCGAGGCTCCTCGTCTTGACTGCGAACAGTCCTTGCGGACGGACCTGGAGGAACACGACGATGACCACGAAGACGATGACCTTGGCGATCGACGCGGTGGTCGAGTACTCGACGAAGGAGTTCAGCAGGCCCAGGGCGAAGGCCGCGATCACGGCGCCCTTGAGCTGTCCCAGCCCGCCGACCACCACCACCAGGAAGGCGTCGATCAGGTAGGACTGCCCGAGGGTCGGGCTGGTCGACCCGATCAGGGTGAGCGCGACGCCGGCGACACCCGCCAGTCCCGAACCGATGAAGAACGTGGTGACATCGGTTCGGCGGCTGGAGATCCCGCTGGTCTCGGCCAGGTCGCGGTTCTGCACCACCGCACGGATGCGGCGACCCATGGGTGAGCGTTTGAGCGCCACCGACAGGGCCGCCACCGCGGCGATCGCCAGGACGAGGATGAAGATTCGAGTCCTCGGCACCACCGCGCCGAGGATCTCGACGCCGCCGGACAGCCAGCCCGGCGCGACGACGTTGACCGCGGGGGCGCCGAAGATGTCGCGGGCCAACTGCTGGAGCACCAGGCCCACGCCGAAGGTGACCAGCAGGGTGTCGAGCGGCCGGTGGTACATGCGGCGCACCAGCGTCATCTCCAGTGCGACGCCGAGTGCGCCGCCGACCAGGAAGCCCACCACCAGGGAGATGAGCAGCGACCCGGTGGAGCTGGAGACCACCTGCTGGACCACGTAGGCGGTGTACGAGCCGGCCATGATGAACTCGCCGTGGGCCATGTTGATCACGCCCATCTGACCGAAGGTCAGCGAGAGCCCGAGCGCGGCCAGCAGCAGGATCGAGCCGATGCTCAGACCGGTGAACAGCTGTCCGACAACGACGTCCATTGACGTCCTCCTGAAGGTGGTGGGTGTGTGGTCGTCGGGTCAGCTGCCGAGGCCGGAGGCCCAGGGGTAGGAGGTCAGGTACGGGTCGGGCTGGACCGGGGAGCCGGAGTCCCACACCGTGTAGATCAGCCCGTCGGGCCGCACCTCACCGATCCGGGCGGTCTTGGTGACGTGGTGGTTCGAGCCGTCGATGGTGACCAGGCCCTCGGGGGCGTCGAAGGTGACTCCGTCGGCCTGGTCCTGAATGTCCTTGGTGGCGAAGGACTTCGCCTTCTCCACCGTGTTCTTCCAGAGGTAGACGGAGGTGTAGGCCGCCTCCATCGGGTCGGAGGTGGGCTTGGCCGCGCCGTACTTTGCCTGGTAGGCATCGACGAAGGCCTTGTTCGCGGGCGAGTCCACGGTCTCGTAGTAGTTCCACGCGGTGAGCTGGCCCGCGATGTTCTGCGCACCGATGCCGCCGACCTCCTCCTCGGCGATCGAGACCGAGACCACCGGCATGTCGGCGGGCTTGAGTCCGACGTTGGCGTACTCGCGGAAGAAGGCGACGTTCGAATCGCCGTTGAGGGTGTTGAACACGGCGTCGGCGTCCGCGGCGCGGACCTTGTTGACGATGGTGGAGAAGTCGGTGGACCCGAGCGGGGTGTAGTCCTCGCCCTTGATCTCGATGTCGTTGGCCTCCGCGTACGCCTTGATGATCCGGTTTGCGGTCTGCGGGAACACGTAGTCGCTGCCCACCAGGTAGAGGGACTTGACGCCCTTCTGCTTCAGGTAGTCCAGCGCCGGCACGATCTGCTGGTTGGTGGTGGCCCCGGTGTAGAAGATGTTCTTCGAGTCCTCGAGGCCCTCGTACTGGACGGGGTAGTACAGCAGGGAGTTCCGGTCCTCGAAGACCGGCAGCATCGCCTTGCGGCTGGAGGAGGTCCAGCCGCCGAAAACGGCTGCGACACAGTCGCTGCTGATCAGCTTCTCGGCCTTCTCCGCGAACACCGTCGGTTCGGAGGCGCCATCCTCGGAGACCACCTGGATCTTCTTGCCCAGCACCCCGCCCGCGTTGTTGATCTGTTCGACCGCGAGCGCGATCGAGTCCCGCACGGTGACCTCGCTGATGGCCATGGTGCCCGAGAGGGAGTTGAGTGAGCCGATCTTGACGGTGTCGCCGGAGGTGTCGACGCAGGACGGGGCGGTGGCGGCGGACGCCGTGTCGGAGGCCTTGCTGCCGCAGCCGGTCAGCACCAGGCCGACGGCAGCGAGCGCGGCGGGGGCGGCGAGGGTCCGCTTCGAGAAGGTGCGCATGTACAGGCCTTTCGGTCGAGGGACTGATTCGTGGAGGGATGGTCGTGGCAGCGGTGATTCACGGAAGAGCGCTGGCGAGCCCGGTGACGGCAGCGGTTGTATACGCGGCGTGTGTACCGGGCTGTATTCGAGGACAGTAGGCGGAAGTTGTTGCGGCTGAATGTCTGTCGGTGACGAGTTGGTGACCGTGATTGCATCCGTGTGAACAAGACTTCACCGGGCGGCCGCGGCGGGGCGGCGTTGTCCGCGTCATGAAGGTCGAACCGAGGCGCCGACCTCGCGGCCGGGATCGGGTGTGCGCCACGGATCCACGGGATTTGGGGCCTCCGGTGGCGGTGGCTCGTGTACGCTCCCAAACGATCAAGCAAGCGTTCGATCGGCGGCGTCGGACGGAACGGTGTCGCTTGGCGAGACGTCCGACCGTGGCGGCGCCACGAGGGGGACCCGATGAGCACCGCCCGCCGCGACGAGATTCTCCTTCACGCCGCGCAGCTGTTCTGCGAGCGGGGGGTCGCCGGCACCACCGTCCGCGACATCGCCGATGCGGTCGGCATCCTGTCCGGGAGCCTCTACCACTACTTCGGTTCCAAGGACGCGATCGCCCTCGAGATCGTGGTGACCTTCCTCGACGACCTCAACGAGCGTTACGAGACGACGACCGACCCCGCGCTGTCCGCGCGGGAGCGGCTCTCGCAGATGGTCGCGCAGTCGTTCGCGGCCGCGGCCGACCACCCGTTCGCCACCGAGATCTACCAGAACGAGGGCTGGCTGTCCGCGCAGCCCGCCGAGAGCCGGATCGCCACGTCGGTCGCCCGCGCCCACGACTTCTGGCGGTCGGCAATCGGTCTCGGTGTGGCCGAGGGGGAGTTGCGCGACGACATCGACCCCGAGCACTTCCATCGGATGATCCGCGAGTCGGTCTGGTCGACGGTGAGGTTGTCCCGTCCGACCCTGCGGGAGTCGGCCGAGCAGTTGCGTCACGAGCTCATCACCGTGTTCCTGGACGGGTTTGCCAGCCCGGGCGCCGCCCGGGCGGCGGCCGGGCCGCGCCGCCCCGTCGTGCCCGTGGTGGCGGACGTCGGGAGTGCCGAACGGGCCGTTGCCGGTGCGGACGCCGGTGCGGACGACCTCGCGGAGCTGAGGCGCGACCTGCGTGAGCTCAAGGACGCCGTGCGCGCGCTCCAGCGCGGCCGCGAGGGCTGACCCGGGGTCCGCCCTCCCCTGCCCGGCGGCCCGGACTCTGCCCCGGCCGTCCGGGGTCCCGATCGGTCGGCGCGGGGCGGCCGGTTTACCCGCCTTTGACTTCCTCGTGTGACCCACGGCATACTCGCCCTGGCCAAGCGTCCAATCAAGCGCTTGATTGATTCGCCGAACGGGTGAAGGTTCGTGGAGACGACAGGAGTCGACTGTGAGAATCGGGAAGGCCGCGCCGCTACTGGTGGCCGCGGCCCTGGGGTTGACGGGCTGCGCGTCGGTGACCGCGATGTCGCCGGAGACGATCGTGATCGGGCTCGACGAGGACTCGACGGGGCCGGGCGCGTCGTACAGCACCATCGCGGGGCAGACCGTCCGGATCGCGGTCGACCTGCTCAACGAGCAGGGCGGAATCGACGGCAAACGCGTCGAACTCGTCGTGGAGAACGACGAGAGCAGTCCGACCAAGACGCCGTCGATCATCCGCAAACTCGTCGACCAGGGCGCGAGCGCGGTGCTGCTCGCCACCGGCAGCGGTTCGGTGCTGCAGGCGAAGTCGGTGCTCACGCAGTCGCAGATCCCCGCCATCGCGCCGGTGGTGCTCAGCGACGCCTTCGCCTCGGCGCCCGGCAACGACTACTCGTTCATGATCCCGAACTCCCTCAAGCAGTACGCCGAGGTGTACTGCGGGGCGTTCGAGAAGCTCGGCTACCGGACGCTCGGGATCCTCGGCGACGCCAGTGCCTCCATCGACGGCATCGTCAAGACGCTGCGGCCGGCGCTGGAGAAGTGCGCGACCGTGACCACGGTGGAGAAGGCCCCGGTCGACGCCGCCGACCTGACCGCGCAGGCCTCCCGGGTGGTCGGGACCGCCCCCGACGCCATCCTGGTGGCCAGCATCGGCGGCCACTTCGAGATCCTCGCGCACAACACCCTCGCGAAGATCGCCCCGGACACCCAGCGCTTCTCGCTCGCCTCGATCGGCAACCAGCCCAAGTCGTGGGCGCTGGCCGACCCCGGCGCGCTCGACGGCATGGTCTACATGGGCAGCCTCAGTTCGGGCAACCCGCGCACGGCCGCGCTCACCGAGAAGCTGCGAGCGGTCAAGGGCCCCGACTACGTGCTCACCGCCTACGACGCCCAGGCGTACGACGCGGTGATGATGCTGGCCCGAGCCATCGAGATCGCCGGCGACCACACCGACCGCGTCAAGGTGCGCGACGGCCTGCGGCAGGTCTCGGGCCTGCCCGCGTCCTTCGGCCAGGACCGGCTGACCCTGTCGTTCAGCCCCGGCGACCACCTGGCGCCGGACAGCCTGTGCGGCCTGGTCCTGGTCGACTTCGGTCCGGACAACCAGCCCAGTGGCCCCTGGGATTCCTACCAACCGCCGTGCAGCTGACGAAGGAGTCCCCGGATGACTGACGCACAACTCTGGCTCGCCGCCGTCGAGATCGGCGCCTTCTTCTCCCTGATCGCCCTGGGCATGTACCTGGTCGTGGTGGGAGCGGACTTCTTCAACTTCGCCATGGGGCCGTATGCGATGGCCGCGGCCATGGCCTGCAGCGCCGTCGTGGTCAATTACGGTGTGCCGCTGTGGCTTGCGCTCGTGCTCGGTGTGGCCGTGGGCGTCGTGCTGTCGGTGGCGACGGACCTGCTCGTGGTCCAGCAGGTCCAGAAGCGCTCCGGCCGAGGAGAACTCCCGGCACTGGTCGCGGTGACCGCGGTGCTGTTCGCGGTGCAGCAGCTCTCCGGCACGATCTTCGGGCGCACCCCGCTGCCCGGCCAGAAGCTCTTCGACGCCGAGCCGTTCACCGTCGCCGGCGCCACCGTCGACACCGCCTCCGTCACCCTGATCGGGGGCACGCTGCTGGTGTTCGCGGTGGTGGGGATCTGGCTGCAGACCTCGCAGACCGGTCGCCTGCTCCGCGCGGTCGGCGACAACCCGGACGCGGCGCGGGTGCTCGGGCTGCCGGTGGCCCGGATCCGCCTGGTGGCGTTCACGGCCGCGGGCGTCATCGCCGCCGTCGCGGGACTGCTGTTCGCGCCCAAGGCCGGCGTGCAGTTCACCAGTGGGCTCTCCTGGACCCTGACCGCCTTCTTGGCGCTGGTGATCGGCGGTACCGGCCGGAGCTGGGCGCCGCTGATCGGCGGCATGCTGCTCGGGTTCGTCCAGGTCTTCGCCCCGTTCTACTTCGGTGCGAGCGCGGCGCAGACGGCGATTCTCGTTCTCGCGCTGGTCTTTTTCGCTTTCCGGCCGGAGGGCGTGTTCTCGAGGAAGGTGCGCGTCTGATGACCGTCACAACACGTTGGTCCGGCACCGGACGCAGGTCCGGCCGGACCGGTACTCCCGGCGCCGCCGCCGCGCCGCGTCGCGGGCGGAGGGCCCTGACCGGCATCGCGGTCGAGGCCGCGATCACCCTCACCGTGGTGGCCGTCGTCCTGGCGTGGATGGGACCGAGCCTCTACCGGCAGGACCTGGTGTTCCTGGCCGCCACGTATTCCCTGATCGCCCTTGGCATGTACATCCCGTTCGTGATGGCGGGGTCGCTGTCGATGGCCTACAGCGCGTACGCCGCCATCGGCGCCTACGGGGTGGCGCTGATCTCGGTGCGCACCGGGCTGTCGATGTGGTGGGGCTGGATCCTCGGCGCGCTGGTCGCGGCGGTGGTGGCGGTGGTGCTCAGCCTGGCCACCCAGAAACTCTCCGGCTTCTACCTCGCCGCGGTGACCCTCCTGTTCGGCATGGCCTTCGAGCACTGGCTGATCGACGGGCCCGCCTTCACCGGTGGCTCCGCCGGCATCTCCGGCGTCGAGGCCGTCACGATCTTCGGCTGGCAGCCGCCGCGGTACGCCCTCGTCGTCCTGGCCATCGTGTTCGTCTGCCTGGTCGCGGTGGTGGTCGACCGGCTGCGCAAGTCGGTGTGGGGGTTGACGTTGCGCGCCTCGCGGGACAACAAGAACCTGGCCCGGTCCTCGGGCGTCAACCCGGCGCACCTGACGGTCGTCGCGCTCGCGGTCGGCGCCGCCATCGCGTCCACCGGCGGCTCGCTGTTCACGGTGTCCGTGCAGGCCGTCACGCCCGAGACCTTCACCCTGAGCATCGTCTTCCTGGCCATCTTCATGCCGATCATCGGCGGGCGGAACTCGGCCTGGGGCGCCCCGCTGGGCGCGGTGATCGTGGTGGTCGTGACCCTGAACATGCCCGGCTACCAGGGCAGCGGCGAACTGCTGCTGGCCCTCGCGGTGCTGGTGATCCTGATCGCGGCCCCGGGCGGGGTCATCGGCTGGGTCCAGTCGGCGCTGACGCGGCTGGTACCGCGGTCGAACAACGGAAGGGAACAGCTGTGAGCGAGAGCATCGGGACGTCGCTGCTCGAGGAGACCGCGCTGCTCGAGATTCGGGGACTGACCAAGTCCTACGGCGGACTTCGTGCGGTCGACGACGTCTCCTTCACCGTCGCGCCGGGCGAGGTGATCGGCCTGGTCGGGCCCAACGGCGCCGGCAAGACCACCCTGGTCGACTGCATCTTCGGCACCCAGCAGGCCGACGCGGGCACCGTGCGACTGTCCGGGCGCGCGCTGACCGGCGGCAGCGACCGGCGCGCCCGCCAGGGACTCTCGCGCACCTTCCAGCACCCGCAGTTGGCGCTGGAGCTGAGCGCGGTGGAGAACATCGTGCCCGGCATCTACGGGCACCGGATGCGCTCGCCGCTGCACTCGCTGTGGTGGGCGCTCAAGGGGCCGTTCGAGGACCCGGCCGTCGCCGACCGGCGGGCGCGCGCCGTCGCGGCCGAGTACTCGATCACCGACACCACCAGCAACTGCGGCGACCTGAGCCTGGGTGGGCAGCGGCTGGTGGAGGTGGCGCGGGCGATGGCGACCGACCCGCAGGTGCTGCTGCTCGACGAGCCGTTCGCCGGTGCCGACCACAACGGCATCGCGGCAATCGCCGGGGCGGTCCGTCAGATCCAGCAGCAGGGACGCGGGGTGGTCCTGGTCGACCACAACGTCGACCTCATCGCCGAGCTCGCCACCACCGTGGTCCTGCTCAACTTCGGTGCGGTCGCATTCCACGGCAGTCCCGCGGAATGCCTGGCGAGCGACGCCATGCGTGAGGTGTACTTCGGTGCGGGAGAGGAGAACACATGACCACGCTGGAGGTGCGCGACATCTGCGTGCGCTACGGCTCGGCGGTGGCGGTGCACGGCGCCACGTTCACGGCCCCGTCCGGCACCGTCACCGCGGTGGTCGGCCCCAACGGGGCGGGCAAGACGAGCCTGTTCGGGGCGGTCTACGGCTCCACCCGCGCCACCGGCTCGGTCACCGTCGACGGTCGGCGGGTGGACAACCTGCCCGCGGCCCGTCGGGTGCGGGAGGGCTTCGCCTACGTGCCGCAGGGCCGGCAGCTGTTCATGAAGATGTCGGTGCTCGAGAACCTGAGGGTGGGCGCGGACCTGCTCGGACTGGGCAAGGACTCCGTCGACTCCGCCCTCGACCGGTTCCCGGTGCTGCGTGAGCGCGCGCAGTCGTACGCGGGCGTGCTCAGCGGCGGCGAGCAGCAGATGCTCGTGCTCGGCCGGGCGCTGCTGGCGACGCCGAAGGTGCTGCTGCTCGACGAGATGACGACCGGCCTCGCACCGAAGATCGTGGGACAACTGCGGACCCTGGTCGCGGACCTCGCGGCGGAGGGCGTGACCGTCCTGATCGCGGAGCCGTCGCTCGCCGCGCTGGGGCCGATCGTCCAGCGCGGCTACGTGATGCAGCGGGGAGAGCTAATCGTCGCCTGCGACGACCCCGCCGAACTGGACACCGCATACAAACAGTCGATGGGCGTCGTCGACGCCGCGAGGGGGAACTGACCTGATGGACCAGCAGACGACCACCGGAATCGAGGTCGGTGAGTTCGCGTCCGCCCCGGAGAAATTCCTGGGTGTGAGCATCAGTGAGATGGTGCGGCACTGGGCGTTGACCACCCCCGACGCGGTGGCATTCGTCAGCCCCGGCGCGCGCGTGACGTGGGCCGAGTACGACGCCGCGGCGGACCGCGTCGCGTCGGCGTTGGCGGTACTTCCGGACGAGCACGCGCCGGTGGCGCTGTACCTGCCGGACACCGTGGTCTTCCACGCGGCGCTGTGCGGCGCCTACCGGGCCGGGCGCATCGCGGTCGGGATCGGATCGCGTTCGGGCATCAAGGAACTCGCTCACCTGATGGGCCGGGCGGGATGCCGGACGCTGATCACCACCGGCACCCTGCGGGGTCAGGACAACGCTGGACTGGTCGACGAGTTGTCCGCTCGGGCAGGCATTCCGGACAACGTCGTGTTCCTCGACGAGCGCGGCGGCGTGGACGTGCAGGTGGCCGACGGGCCCGGCGCGCGGCGCAAGGTGCAGGTGACCGAGCGCCGGTTCGCCGCCACCAGTCCGCAGTTCTGCATCTCCGACGTCTCGATGCTCAACTCCACCTCCGGCACCACCGGACTGCCGAAGTTGGTCACCCAGACCGAGGAACGCTGGATCGCCTTCTCCCGGGTGGCGGCCGCGGCCGGACGGATCGGCCGCAGCGACGTGTTCTTCGGGGCCGTGCCGGCGCCCTTCGGATTCGGGCTGTGGACCTCGCACTTCCTGCCCGCGCTGCTAGGCGCCCCCAACGTGGTGATGGAACGCTTCCACGTCGACACGATGATCGACCTGCTGGTCAGTGAGCGGGTGACGGTGCTCAACTGCGTCAGCACCCAGTTCAAGATGCTGCTGCGCTCCGAGCACGGGCGCACCGCGGATCTCGGCGCGCTGCGGGCGATGTTCACGGGCGGCGAGGCGGTGCCGTACTCCGAGGCGCTCGCGTTCGAGGAGCGAACCGGGGCCGCGGTGCTGCAGTTCTACGGATCCAACGAGACCGGGGCGGTGAGCGTCACCACGGTTGACGACGACCCCGAGACCCGGCTGCGTACCTGCGGGCACGTCATCGACAACATGCAGGTGCGGGTGTTCGACGATGCCGGCGCCGAGGTCCACGGAGACCAGCGCCGCGGCCAGCCCGGCGTCAACGGCCCGCTGATGTGCCACGGCTACTGGGACGACGACGACGCCAACCGCGAGCTCTACACCGACGACGGCTGGATGCTGCTCGGCGACATCGTCGAGATCGACCGGGACAACCGGGTGCGGGTGGTCGGACGCAAGGCGGACATCATCATTCGGGGTGGCAAGAACATCTCCGCCGTCGAGGTGGAGGAGTTCGTGCGCGCGCACCCGGCCGTGGTGCTGGTCTCCGTCGTCGGCGTCGAGGACGAGCTGTTCGGGGAGAAGGTCTGCGCGGTCGTGGTCACCGAGGACGGCTCGGACCTGCCGACCGCGGAGCTGACCGGCTGGCTGACCGCGAACGGCGTCACCCGCGAGTACATCCCCGAGCACGTCGTCACCGTGGACCAGCTGCCGATGGCCCCCGGCGGCAAGGTCGCCAAGGGCGAGGTGAAGTCGCTGGCTGCCGCCCGGGTCGTGGCGACCGCGTAGCCCGACGCGGGCGGGGGTGACGCGGCTCAGTGGATCAGGTACGGCGAGACCGAGCTGCGGTGCTCGTTGATGTCGATGTCCTTGCCGAGCGGCGGGAAGGCGCGCTGCGGGCAGTTGGTCCGCTCGCAGACGCGGCAGCCGGCGCCGATCGGGGTGGCGATCTCTCGGTTGTCGAGGTCCAGGGCGTCCCCGTAAACGCTGCGGCCGGCGTGCCGCAGCTCGCAGCCGAGGCCGATGGCGAAGGTCTTGCCCGGCTGGCCGTACCGCACCGCGCGGCGTTCGACGGTGCGGGCCACCCACAGGTAGCTGCGGCCGTCCGGCATCTGCGCGATCTGGGTCATGATCTTGCCCGGGTACGCGAACGACTCGTAGACGTTCCACAGCGGGCAGGTGCCGCCGCTGGACGAGAAGTGGAAACCGGTGGCGGACTGGCGTTTCGACATGTTCCCGGCACGGTCGACGCGGACGAAGGAGAACGGGATGCCGCGCTGCTTGGGCCGCTGCATCGTCGAGAGACGGTGGCAGATGGTCTCGTAACTCTGCGAGAAGAACGCGGAGAGCCGTTCGATGTCGTAGCGGAACTCCTCGGCCACGTCGTGGAACTGGCCGTACGGCAGCACCGTGGCCGCGGCGAAGTAGTTGGCCAGGCCGAGCCTCGCCAGCGAGCGTGACGCGTCGGAGGTGAAGCTGCCCTCGTCGACGAGCTTGTCCAGCAGGTCGCCGCACTCGAGGAAGGCGAGCTCGGCCGCGAACTTGAACACCCGCTGACCGCCCGAGAGGTGCGGGGAGATCTCCAGGACCCGGCCGACGGGGTCGTACCGGTGCAGGACACCCTCGCCGAGGTCGATGCGCTGGACGATCTGCACGTCGTGCACGGTCTCGAGACGGCGGGCGATCTCGCCCGCCACGTCGCCGCGGTGGAAGCGCATCCGCGCGGTGAGGTCCTCGGCGGCGGTGTCGAGCTCGTGCAGGTAGTTCTGACGCTGGTAGAAGTAGTCCCGCACCTCCTCGTGCGGCATGGTGATCGAGCCGCTGCCGCTGCCGTCGCTGTACCGGTCCTCGGTGGCGGCGGCCAACTGCATCGTGGTGTTCCGGTACCGGCGGTGCATGTTGACCATCGCCTTGGCCAGGCTCGGGTGCGCGGAGACCATCGCGGCGATCTCGTGGGCGTCGGCCTCGATGCCCATCTCCTGGTCGAGCGCGACCTCCCGCAGCTCGGCGATCAGGCGGGTGTCGTCCTGTGAGGAGAAGAAGCTGGTGTCGACGCCGAACACCTCGGTGATGCGCAGCAGCACCGGCACCGTCAGCGGGCGCACGTCGTGCTCGATCTGGTTCAGGTAGCTCGCCGAGATCTCCAGGGTCTGAGCGAGCGCGGCCTGGCTCATCCCACGTTCGCCGCGCAGTTGTCTCAGTCGCGCTCCCACGAAGGTCTTGGCCATTTCACCAGGCTACGAGGGGTTCGAAGGCTTGGCAACCTATGGTTTGCAGAATTAGCGGCGCGGGTCGCGGGCGGCTCCTACGCTGGTGTCAGGTACAGCGAGGGGCGGCCGAGATGGTCATCTCGAGGCGCCGGGTCCGCACCCCCCGGGTCCGGCGACGCCGGTCGAACGGCGGGTCCGTTCGCTCGATGACGGCGGCGGCCGGGGCGGCGTTGCTGGTGTGCGCGCTGCTGGCGCCCGGCGCGGTCGCGGACCCGGATCCCGGCCCGTCGCCGCCGCGGCACGACGCCGCCGCGGTGGCCGCGACGCCGCTC
>NZ_JBFUJP010000043.1:0-39240 GCF_056401315.1 Rhodococcus sp. P4_F5
ACCGGTGACGCCTGCCGGGGTCACGGGGCAGGCGCCGTCACCGTCGGCCTCCGCGTGCGAGTCGTCGGACCCGTCGGGGTGCATCGCACCATTGTCGCTCACATACCCGTCGACGCACCTGGCGCCGCAGTGTCGGCCGTCCACAATCCTCATCGACACCTCCCACTCACGCAGGTGATTCGGAGCGGCTCGGACGGCGGATGGGCCGGCCCCTGACCGGCCGGTCCCATCGCGCGTCGCCTACTGGGCGGGCGGCATGAGCACCGAGTCGATCAGGTAGACCGTCGCGTTGGCCGTGTGCACGCCACCGCAGATCACCGCCGCATCGTTGACCTTCAGGTTGTCGCCGGACCCGGTGACCGTGACCGAGCCGCCCTCCACCGTCGGCTGCTGGCCGTCGATGTTCGCGGGGCTGATCTGCCCCGGGACCACGTGATAGGTGAGCACCTTCGTCAGCGTCGCCGAGTCGGTCTTCAGCGAGTCGATGGTGGCCGGCTCGACCTTCGCAAACGCCGCGTCGACCGGTGCGAACACCGTGAACTCCCCGCCGTTGAGCGTGTCGACCAGGTTCACGTCCGGGTTGAGCTGCCCGGAGACCGCGGAGACCAGCGTCGTCAGCAGCGGGTTGTTCGACGCCGCCACCGCGACCGGGTCCTGTGCCATCCCGGTCACCGAGCCGGCGCCGGTCGGCACCTGCGCGGCGTAGTCCTGGCAGCCCGGGCCCACCAGGTCCGCCGCCGGGTTCGTCTGGGCCCCAGAGGACATCGCCTCCGGGGTCATCGCCGACCCGCTCGTCTCGTTCTGTGCCATCGCGCTCGGGCTCGAGTCGGACGAACCCGAGTCGTTGCCCGAGCAGGCGGACAGGCCGAGAACGCCGACCGCCGCGAGACTCACCACGACACATGCCTTGTGCTGGATGTTCTTCATGGACCTTCACTCCTTCGATCGCAACCGGGACAACCGCCCGACATCTGTTCTGTCGAGGGGTATTCGGTGTGGTCGCCGGGGCGGATGGGGCGGATTCGAGAACTGTTCGAAGAGAGCCTGTCCGGGACACGGAAGTCGACACGGAACCCAGCCGGGACGCGGTCGGCTCCGAATACCGGGCATGCAAACACTCGCGCTGATCGGATTTCTCGGCGGGCTGATCACCGGCATCTCCCCGTGCATCCTCCCCGTCCTCCCGGTGATCTTCTTCTCCGGCGTGCAGAACGCCCGGCCCTCCCGCGCCGCGCCCGACGCCCCGCGCGCCGCGCCCGACGCCCCACCCGGCTCGGTCGCGACCGAGGTCCGGGCCGAGCCCACCCTCGGCGACCGGCTGCGCCCGTACCGCGTGATCGCCGGTCTGGTCCTGAGTTTCAGCGTCTTCACGCTCGCGGGTTCCCTGCTGCTCTCGCTCCTGCACCTGCCGCAGGACGCGGTGCGCTGGGTCGGCCTGGTCGTCCTGACCCTGATCGGCCTGGGCCTGATCTTCCCGTCGGTCGAGCGGCTTCTCGAGCGGCCGTTCTCCCGGATCCCGCAGCGTCAGGTCGGCGCCGGACGGAGCGGGTTCGGTCTCGGACTGGCCCTCGGGGTGCTGTACGTGCCGTGCGCCGGCCCGGTCCTCGCGGCCATCGTGGTCGCGGGCGCCACCGGCGACATCGGACTGCCCACGATCGTGCTCACCCTGTCCTTCGCGGTCGGCGCGGCCCTGCCGCTGCTGGTCTTCTCGCTCGCCGGACGCCGGATTGCCGAGCGGGTCACCGCGTTCCGTCGGCACGAGCGCGGCATCCGCATCACCGGCGGTCTCCTGATGATCGGCCTCGCCGTCGCGCTGGTCTTCAACCTGCCCGCGGTGCTGCAGCGTGCGGTGCCCGACTACACCAGCTCCCTGCAGGACAGTTTCGCCGCCAGCAGCCAGGTCCGGGGCAAGCTCGACCTGGGCGGCATCGTCAACGACCAGAACCGCGACCTGGCGAACTGCACGGACGGTGCCACCGAGCTCGAGAGCTGCGGCACGGCGCCGGACGTCACCGGGATCGACGGGTGGCTGAACACGCCGGGCGGCGCGCCGGTGGACCTGAAGTCGTTGCGCGGCAAGGTCGTCCTGATCGACTTCTGGGCGTACTCGTGCATCAACTGCCAGCGGTCCGTCCCGCACGTCGCCGACTGGTACGACGCCTACCGCACAGCCGGGCTCGAGGTGATCGGCATCCACACGCCCGAATACGCCTTCGAACGCGTCGAGTCCAACGTCGTCGACGGTGCCGCCGGACTCGGCATCACCTACCCGGTGGCACTGGACAACAGCTACTCCACCTGGACCAACTACCGCAACCGGTACTGGCCCGCGGAGTACCTGATCGACGCGTCGGGCACCGTGCGGCACATCAAGTTCGGCGAGGGCGACTACGACGTCACCGAGAAGCTGATCCGTCAGCTGCTCGAGGATGCCAACCCGGACGCGACGCTGCCCGGCGCCACCGCCGGCGCGGACATGACCCCCCAGTCCAGCACCACGCCCGAAACCTATTTGGGGGTAGGCAAAATGGTGAACTACGGCGGCGCGGGAGGCTACTCCGAGGGCAGCGCCACGTTCGACTACCCGGCCGCCCTACCCGACGACAGCTTCGCGTACCGCGGCCGATGGACCCTGGACTTCCAGGGCGCCACCGCCGAGAGCGACGACGCGAGCATCGCGCTCGACTACCACGGCCGCGACGTCTACCTGGTGGTCGGCGGTACCGGCACCGTGACCGTCACCCGGGACGGCAGGCCGAAGACGATCCCGGTCAGCGGACCACCGACGCTGTACCCGCTCGTCGACGACGACACCGTCAGCCGCGGCCGGCTCGACGTGGCCCTCACCCCGGGACTCCAGGCGTACTCGTTCACCTACGGCTGACCCACGAGCGCCGCAAGCTCCTTCGGCCCAATTTAGTTAGTGCGCGATCTATTCGTGTACGATTCACAACATGACCCTCGCCGAAGCCACGCCCCCGGACGGCGACATGCTCGCCCTGGACCGCCAGGTCTGCTTCGCGCTCGCGGTCGCGAACCGCGCGGTGCTCTCGGTGTACCGCCCCCTGCTCGAACCGATGGGCCTGACGCACCCGCAGTACCTCGTGATGCTGGCCCTCTGGGGCGAGGCTCCGATGTCGGTGAAGGCCATCGGCACGGCCCTGCAGCTCGACTCCCCGACGCTGTCCCCGCTGCTCAAGCGACTGGAGGCGTCGGGCCTGATCACCCGCACCCGCAGCGCCGACGACGAACGTCAGCTGGTCGTCGACCTCACCGACGCCGGCCGCGCACTGCGCACCCAGGCCGAGCGCATCCCCGGAGCTGTCGTCGCCCGCCTCGGCGTCGGGCTGCCCGAACTCGAGGAACTGCACCGCGTCCTCACCAACATCAACCGCGCAGCACTCCAGGCAGGAGCACTGAACTCATGAGCAAGACCCGCCCCAACCCCGTGCAGTGGATCGCGTACGCGTGCGGCGCGAAGCTGCCCGAGTCGATGAACGACTGGGTGCTCAACGACATCACCGGCGACCACTACGTGGTCCGGCACCTGGTCCGCGCGATGGTGCCGTTCGTGCCGCTGTTCGTGATCTTCATGCTGTTCCCGGGGCCGCTGTGGCTGCGCGGCTCGATGGTGCTGCTCGGCGTGCTGCTCGCGTTGTTCTACTCGGTGGTCTACATCCACCAGAACCGGGCGCGACGACTGCAGAAGAACGGCCTGCCCATGGAACTCGACAACCCGAAGCGCAAGGCCGCCCAGGCCGCCAAGGAGAACTCCTACAGCGACACCTGGCGCTGACACCCGCGGTCCGCTCCGCGAAGGGCCGGTCGCGCGAAAGCGGGGTGTCCGCGCCCAAAACTTCATAGACTGCTGCATCTGGTGATTTCGAAAGTCTCACACTGTCGAAAGGATCCACATGCGCCTACTGAAGGCCGCGGCCGCTGCCGCCGCCCTGGTCGCCGTGCCCGCCATCCTCGCGGCACCCCCCGCTCAGGCGTTGACGCCCCAGACCGTATTCGGGACGCTGACCTGCAAGAAGGGCCCGCAGAACTCGGCCCCGACGGCCGCGTGGGTGCAGAGCGAGAACGGAGAATCCGGTTGGGCGAAGATCAGCGACGCATCCGGGTCCACCTGGCTGAAGACCTACCGGTACACGGCCAATGACGCCGGCCGGTTCAGGCTCGTCGTCGGCTGCGGCGGAAACGACCCGCAGAAGAAGAGGGGCGTCGTGACCGCCTGGATGAACCCGGGCAGGCACAACGTGACCGCGACCTTCTCCTGACACCCACCGGTCGGGCCCGGCAGTCGACGGGCCGACCGGCGTCGGGCGCTCCGCACGTGGGCGGGGGGCTCAGGCGCCCGTCTCGACCGGTCGACCCGAGGCGATCCAGGCGTCGGTTCCGCCCGCGACGTTGACGGCGTTGATGCCCGCGGCACCGAGGAACGACGCCGCCTGCGCACTGCGTCCGCCCATCGCGCAGATCACGAAAACGGAGGGTGCCGAAGGGATCTCACCGCAACGAGCGGCGAACTCGCTGAGCGGGATCAGGGTCACACCCGGCACGTGGGCCTGCGCGTACTCGTCCGCCTCGCGGACGTCGATCACCGGGGCACCGTCGGCCAGCGCCTGCTCGAGCGCGGCCAGATCCACCTGCTGCATGGGTTCCTCTTCTCGTCGGTTGTTCCGATCATACCCAAGGGGGTATAGACGGCGTCCCGCTCGGTGGCACAGAGTCGGTGCCCGGTTCGCTGTTGCCCAGCCACGGTCCTAGCATCAAGACCATGAGCATCGCCTTCGTTCAGTCCACCTGGCACCGGTCCATCGTCGACCGCGCACGGGACGCCTTCGTGGCCCACTGGCGCGAGCTCGGGCACGATCCCGCCGAGATCGAGTTCTTCGAGACCCCCGGCGCCTTCGAGATCCCGCTGCACGCGCTGCGGCTCGCCCGCACCGGCCGCTTCGACGCGATCGTCGCCGCCGGCCTGGTCGTCGACGGCGGAATCTACCGGCACGAGTTCGTCGCGTCCGCCGTCATCGACGGCCTGATGCGGGTGCAGCTCGACACCGACGTGCCGGTGTTCTCGGCCGTCCTCACCCCGCACCACTTCCACGAGCACGCCGACCACGCCGACTTCTTCACCGCACACTTCGACAAGAAGGGTGCCGAGGTGGCCGACGCCTGCTCCGGCACCCTGGCCTCGCTCGCCACGATCAAGTAGTCGCCCCCCGAACGTTCCCCAATGTCACATCAGGTACCCCCAGGGCTCCCAATGTGACATTGGGGAACTCGGGCACAGGTGTMGGCGGTCGGTGACATACTCCGAATCGAGCGGCCGGAACGGTTTCCGCTCGATCCCGGAACTCTCCGGACCTCCACCCGACGCGTGAGGGAGCATTTGTGCCCGACACCAAGAAGCAGGTCCTGTACGTCGACCTGGACAACACGCTGGTCGACTTCCCGTCCGGCATCAACCGGGCCCACCCCGAACTGCGGGCCAGGCACGACGGCGACCTCGACGAAATTCCCGGCATCTTCGCCACCATGGACCCGCTGCCCGGCGCGATCGAGGCCTACACCGAGCTGGCCGAGCACTTCGACGCCTACATCCTGTCCACCGCGCCCTGGGCAAACGCCTCCGCCTGGCACGACAAGGTCCTCTGGGTGCAGCGGCACTTCGGTTTCGGCAAGGACTCCGTCGCCTACAAGCGGCTGATCCTCAGCCACCACAAGAACCTCAACCACGGCGACTTCCTCGTCGACGACCGGCCGAACAACGGCGCGTCCGAGTTCGAGGGCAATTGGATTCACTTCGGCTTCGACGAGGATGTGGGCTGCACCGCGCCCGGAGTCGGCTGCCACGGCACCCACCTCCCCGACTGGGCGGCCGTCACGAAACACCTCCTCGACCGGAACTGACTTCCGCCGCCGCGACAGCGATCAGTCGAGCGGCTACCGGGTGAGCCGAGCTCAGGCGGGCAGGCCGTCCAGGAACCCGATCATCGCAGCGTTCACCTCGGCCGGCTTCTCCATCTGCACGAAGTGCCCGGCGCCGGGGATCACGTGGGTGGACACCAGCCCGGGCACCAGCTGCCGCATGGCGGCGAACGGGTCCCGGCCCATCATCTCGAGCACCGGATCCTTCTCCCCCGCGATGAAGGTGACCGGCACCTCCACCGGACGCTCGTGCAGCGCCTCGTTCTGCGCCCACACCGCATCCTCGGCGCGGTACCAGTTGAGTCCACCGGTGAACCCGGTGCGCTCGAATTCCGCCACGTAGTAGCCGAACTCGTCTTCGTCCAGCCAGTTCCACGGCAGCGCGGGTGGCTGCGGCAGCACGTCCAGGTAGCCGTTGCCCTCCGACGGGAACTCCCAGCAGTCGAGGTACCGGTTCGCGCCGCTGAGTGCGTGGAAGAGCTTGGCCAGGAACTCCCGGGTGTTCTCGCCCAGCTCCCGGTCCGCGACACCGCGCTCCTGGAAGTAGTGCACGTGCGCAAAGTGCTGGGACGCCAGGTACCGGAATCCGACGCTCGGCTGCACGGGCAGTCGCGGGGTGCGCGGGACGCTGAGCTGCATCAGCGCTGACACCCGGCCGGGCGCCCACGCGGGCAGGTCCCACACCAGGTGGGCCCCGAAGTCGTGCCCCGCGAACACCGCCTGCTCGAGACCCAGCGCGTCGAGCAGGCCGACCATGTCCGCGACGGTGTGCGCCCGGTCGTAGGCCGCGACGTCCGACGGTGCCGAGGTGCGCCCGTAGCCGCGCATGTCCGGGGCGATCACCCTGTACCCCGCCGCCGCCAACGCGTCGAGCTGGTGACGCCAGCTGAACCACAGCCCCGGGAATCCGTGGCAGAGCACCACCGGCCTGCCCTCGCCACGCTCGGCGACGTGCATCTCGATCCCGTTCACCGGCAGGATCCGGTGCGCCACTTCGGCCTTCACGTGCCGCTCCGGACCGGGACGGCGTGCTCGACCGAGCGGGCGAGCGCGGCTCGAAAGGACAGGGGCAGCAGCACCCCGGCACCGAGGGTGCCGAGGCGTCGGTGGATCATGTCGCCGGTCAAGGGAAACCTGTTCGGAAGAGGGCGGTCGGGGTCTCGCGACGGTACCCAATCTCCCTGAGGATGCGCGGCCGAACGACGCACTTCGCCCACCCTGCGGCTAGCTCAGCAACCGGGACCTGATCTCGTTCTTGAGCACCTTGCCGACCTTGGAACGGGGCAGGTCCGACCAGACCTCCACCTGCTTAGGCGTTTTCACGCCGCCGATGCGTTCCCTGACGAAGGCGATCAGCTCCGCCGACGACACCGCGCGCCCGGCCTGCGGCTGCACCACCGCCACCACCCGCTCGCCCCACTTGTCGTCGGGAAGTCCCACCACCCCGCAGTCCTGGACGTCGGGGTGCTCCATCAGCGCCTGCTCGACCTCCACCGAGTAGACGTTGAACCCGCCGGTGATGATCATGTCCTTGGCGCGGTCGACGATGTACAGGTAGTTGTCCTCGTCCAGGTATCCGATGTCGCCGGTGTGGTGCCAGCCGTGCATCGAGGCCTCCGCGGTGGCCGCCGGGTTCTTGTAGTAGCCAGCCATCACCAGCGAACTGCGGACCACCACCTCGCCGCGCTCGCCGACCGGCAGCAGCCGGCCCGCCGCGTCCATGATCGCGACGGTCACCAACGGCGAGGGACGCCCGGCGGACGACAGCCGATTCCGGGCGATCGACCCGTCCGCGAGGAAGTGGTCCTCGGGCGGCATCGTCGAGATCATCATCGGCGCCTCGCTCTGCCCGAAGAGTTGCGCCATCACCGGCCCCAACTTGCCGATGGCCTCCTCGAGCCGAGCGGGTGAGATCGGCGCTGCGCCGTACCAGAAGCATTGCAGCGACGAAAGATCCGTCGACGACAGGTCCGGCTGTTCGAGCAGCATGTAGATCAGCGTGGGCGGCAGGAAGGTGTGCGTGACCCGGTGCCGCGCGACGAGGGCGAGGAACTCGCCGAGGTCCGGCCTCGGCATGATCACCACCTCGCCGCCGAGCGCCAGGATGGGCAGGCTGAGGACCCCGGCCGCGTGGGTCAGCGGCGCCAGGGCCAGGTACACGGGCCGGCCTTCGAACGGATACCCCATCAGCATCAGCGCGGTCATCGTCTCGATGTTCCGGGTGGTGAGCATGACGCCCTTGGGCTTCCCGGTGGTACCGCCGGTGCCGACGAGCATCACGACGTCGTCCGCGGGAACCGAGACGGGGGTGTCGAGCCCCACCGGTGGCGGGTCCGCGGGCCCCAGCCACCGTCCGAGCGACGGCACGTCCGCTCCGTCCCGGTCCAGGCACACCAGCGTGGTCAGCTTCGGCAGGTCGTCGCGGATCCGCTCGACGAGCGGCTCGAACGCGGACTGGTAGATCAGGCACTCGCAGTCGAAAAGCTCCAGCAGGTCCCGGTTCTCGGGCGCCTCGTTGCGGGGGTTGACCGGACACCACACCCCGCCGGCCCGCGCGATTCCGAACCCGCAGGTGAACGCGATGGGGTCGTTCGCCGACAGGATCGCCACCTTCGCTCCGGGCCCGACGGACCGGGTCAGGGCCGCGGCGATCCGGCCACTGAGCTCCCGCACCTCCCGATACGACATCGACTCCGCTCCCATCGTGAGACAGGGGGCAGAGTCGCCGAGGCTCGCCCCCTTGTCGAGGTAGTCGCTCAACCGCATGACCATCGGTTCGTCAACCCTGCACGGTGACAACGGGTTCCATGACGAGGCCGAAACTCCTCAACACCCCGAGGAGCTCTCGGTGACCGAAGGCCTGGCAAGCCGACGCCAGCCCGACGCGCCGCGGAGGCTGCTGCAGCAGACGATACGCGGAGTAGGCCTGCAGCAGGCCCGTCTGCTTGTAGTTGCAGTTCCCGTGGATCACGCAGTGCGCCCGGCCCAGCGGTCCGGACGCGTACACCGAGTCCAGCGAGGAGTTCACCCGCGGGTTCTCCCGCGGCGGCATGCCGGCCTGCACGGACCCGGCGATCTTGGCGAGCGCGGCCTCCTGCTGGTCCAGCGGCAGCGTCTTGATCTGTTCCTCGACCACCTTCTGGGTCTGCACGACGCCCTCCATCACGGTCCGGTCGAAGACCCCGCCGACGGCCCGGCAGTTCGCCACCCGCGGGTCGTCCTTGAACCACACCGGGTGCGAGGTTCCGCCCCAAGGCAGGGCGAGACCGGTCTGGTGCTGGCCTGGGACCACCACCTCGAAGGCACTGCCGGTCGCCCACTGCACGTACTGGTTCTGCTCGAGGTAGTACCAGTCGGCCTTGAGGATCGTGAAGATGGTCTGCATCGACGCGTAGGTGGGAAATCCCTTCCACAGCACCAGGATGTCGAGCGTGTCCAGGCCCGGGTTCTCCAGGCAGATGTTCGCCGCGATCTCCCCGGTGGTGTACATCTGCGCGACCCCGGGCGAGAGCAGCAGGCCCTTGTCCGCGTAGCCGGCGCCGAACTCCGCCTGGGCGGCCAGCACCCAGTCCTGCTCGCCGGTGGTGTCCGTGTAGTGACATCCCGCGGCCAGGGCGGCCTCCACCACCGTCGACCCGAATTTGATGAACGGGCCGACCATGTTGCTGACAACCCGTGCGCCGGTGAACAACTCGGTCAATGCCTCGACCGAGTGCTCGACCTCCACCACCTCGTGGTCGACTGTCTCGATGCCCGGCACCGCGTCGACCACGGACTGTACGCGGTCGCGGTCGCGTCCGGCGGCGACGAACGGGACCTTGAACTCGCGGAGGTACTCGCACACCAGCCTGCCGGTGTAGCCGGAGACACCGTAGACCACAACAGGTTTGGTACTCATGTCGGTGCTGCCTTCCTGCCCTCGGGGCGAGGGCCGACGCGCTACATGCCCATGCCACCGTCCACCGGGAGCCCGACGCCCGTCACGAATCGGGCCGCGTCCGACGCCAGGAACACCACCGCGTCGGCCATGTCCGCCACCTCGCCGAGCCGTCCGAGCGGGGTCAGTCCGATCACGTCCCCGACCGCGGCTTCCGCGGACGGCCACAGCCCGAGCCTCGCCATGTCCGCGGCGAGCCCCAGCCCCATCTCGGTGGCGACCAGCCCGGGAAAGACGCAGTTCACCCGCACGCCGTAGCCGAGCTTGCCGGACTCCTGCGCCGCGACCCGGGTCAACCGGTCGACCGCCGACTTGGTCGCCGAGTACGCGGCGATACCGGGGAACGGGATGGTCGCCGCCACCGACGACACGTTGACGATGACGCCGCCGGCCCCGGCCGCGCCGCCGGGACGCATGGCGCGCAGGCCGTGCTTCATGCCAAGCGCGACGCCGACGATGTTCACCTCGCACATGCGCCGGATGTCGTCGGGGTCCAGGTCGACCACCAGCGAGGAGATCTCGACGCCGGCGTTGTTGACCAGGACGTCCAGGCCGCCCAGCTCCGCCACGGTCGCGGCCACCGCCGCCTGCCAGGAGTCCTCTCGGGTCACGTCGAGCGCGACGAAACCGGTACGCGCCCCGGAGCGGCCGATGGCGTCCGCGGTCTCCCGTCCGGCCTCGGCGAGGACGTCGCCGATCATCACCGCAGCGCCTGCCCGCGCGAGCGCCTCCGCCATCCCGGCGCCCAACCCCCGGGCACCGCCGGTGACCAGGGCCGTACGGCCGTTCAGATCAAAGACACTCATGCGACTGCCTCCACCGATGTGGTGTGGATCATACCGCGGGACGCAGGGCGCTCGCCCGGCTCAGCCGAGCCGCGGCTCCAGCCAGGAGGCCACGTCGTCGAGCACCTTCTGCTGCTCGGGCTCGTTGAACACCTCGTGGAACAGCCCCGCGTACTCGTGGTAGGTCAGGTCCTGCGACCCCGCCGTCGCGGCGATCATCCGGCTCCCGTTCACGTTCACCAGCCCGTCCTCGCCGCCGTGCAGCAGCAGCAACGGAATCCGGAGACCCGGCAGCCGTGCGGGCAGCGACTCGGCGTTGACCACCAGGCCGCGCGCGATGCCGGCCGGAACCTTGCCGTGGTGCACCAGCGGGTCGGCGTTGTAGCGGGCCACCACGTCGGCGTCCCGGGAGACCAGGTTCGGGTCGAGCGCCTGCACCGGCAACGACGGGGCGATCCGCCCGACGATCTTGCCCAGCGCGACCACCACCGCGGGCGTCCCGCTGGTCACGTCCACCGCCGGACCGGACAGGATGAGGCCGGTCAGCTGGTCCTGGTGCTCGAGCGCGTAGGACAGCGCGATCGCGCCGCCCATGCTGTGGCCGAGCAGGTAGCGGTCCAGGCCCGGACGTTCCTCGGCGACGATTCCGAACAGCCGCTCCAGATCGTCGGTGAAGTCCGACCAGGCCTTGAGCTCCACCCGCTTGCCGCCGGAGCGCCCGTGCCCGCGATGGTCGAGTGCGTACACGACCAGGCCCAGGTCGTCGACGAGCCGCGCGATGACGTGGTCGTAGCGGCGGGCATGCTCGCCGAAGCCGTGTGCAAGCACCAGCGCCGCACGCGGCGGACCCTCCGGGGTCCACACGTCGTAGACGATCCGGGTGCCGTAGTTGCCAGTGAAGGAGGACTCTGTGTGCGCCACGGCCCGAGCATAGGCCGAAGAACCGGCCGCACAGGTCGACAACGCCGGGCCGCGTCGCGTCGCTGTCGTGGCAGACTCGTGAAGACGTCGCGATTCCCGCCTGAGGAGGCGCCATGTCCGAACCGACTGCCCCCGCCTGGCCCGCGCTGCGGGTCGCGGACTGGACCGAGACCCGCGAGACGCTGCACATGTGGATGCAGATCGTCGGCAAGATCCGGCTGTCGCTGGCGCCGCTCGTCAATCACTGGTGGCAGGTCACGCTGTACGTGACCCCGCGCGGCCTGACCACCTCGACCATCCCCTACGGGACCCGGGTCTTCGACATCGAGTTCGACTTCCGGGGGCACCGGCTGCGCATCGTCACCAGCGACGGCGGCGCGGAGGAGGTCGCGCTCGAGCCGCAGTCGGTGGCCGAGTTCCACGCCAAGGTCGGGCGCGCCCTCGACCGCCTCGGGATCGAGGTGACCACCCAGGCCACCCCGAACGAGGTCGACCCCGCGATCCCCTTCGCCGAGGACCGCACCCACTGCGCCTACGACGCGACGGCCGCAAATCTGTTCTGGCGGCAACTCGTGCAGGCCGACCGCGTCCTGCACGAGTTCAGGTCCCACTTCATCGGCAAGGTCTCTCCCGTCCACTTCTTCTGGGGCGCCATGGATCTCGCGTGCACCCGGTTCTCAGGCCGGACCGCGCCCACCCACCCGGGCGGCGCGCCCAACTGCGGCGACTGGGTCATGGTCGAGGGCTACTCACACGAGTTGAGCAGCTGCGGGTTCTGGCCGGGTGGCGGCGAGGAGGGCGCGTTCTACGCGTACGCCTATCCCGAGCCGAAGGGGTTCGACGCCTTCCCGATCGGAGCGCCGGACGCCTTCTACAGCAACGAGTTCCGGCAGTTCCTGCTCCCCTACGAGGCGGTCCGCACCGCGAGCGATCCCGACGCCGTGCTGCTCGACTTTCTGCAGGGCACCTACCGGGCGGSCGCCGAGCTCGGCGGCTGGGACCGCTCCGCACTCGAGTGCGACCCCGACCGATGGGCCGCGCGACGCCAGGGCGTGTCCTAGTCGTCGATGTCGTAGACCACCGAGACCGACACCGTCAGCTCCTGGCTGCCCGGCTCGACCGGCGTCGACGGCACCCGGTCGAAGGCCGCCCCGGCCTGCGGGTACGGGCCCGGTGTGCCCGCGGGCACCTCGGTGATCGACCGGACGTCGCCGAGACGCACCCCGGCCGCCTCGGCGATCTGCCCGGCCTGGTCCTCGGCCTGCTGCACCGCCCGGGCGCGGGCCTGCGCGCGCAGCTCGCTGTCGTCGGCGATCGAGAAGGAGGTCTGCTGCACCCGGATCGCGTCGCCCGAGGCGCCTGCCGCCGCGTCGATCAGCCCGCCCGCCTTGCTCACGTCACGCACGGTCGCCGTCACCTGGTTGGTCACCTGGTACCCGGTGATCGCCGAGCCGCCGGGCGCGAAGACCGGCTGCACGGACAGGTTGGAGGTCTGGATGTCCTTCGCCTCCACGCCCTTGCCCTTCAGCGTGTCGATCAGGTCGGTGGCGCGCTGGGCGTTCTCGGCGAGGGCGACATTGGCCTCGGCGCCCTGGGTCTGGACACCGAGGACCACGGTGACGGTGTCGGGGGTGCCGGTCACCTTCCCGGTGCCCTGGGTGCTGATCCCGGGCGGCGCGGAGTCGCCGGACCCGCCGTCGCTGCCGCTGGTACACCCGGCGGCCAGCAGTGCCACGGCGGCGGCGGTCAGGGCAAGGGCGGCGGTCGATCGTCGTGTCGTCGGCACAACCCCACTATGACCCATCGACGTCCGCTCGTGCGCCCGAAATTGCCGGAACGCCCGTTCCCCGCCGCACCGTCCACGCGAGCGCCGCGGCGAGCAGCAGCGTGGTCGCCGCGAACACGATCGCGAGGTTCTCCGCGGTGAACACCGCCGCACCGGGCTCGGCTCCGGACTGCACCACCGCCACCGGGGAGCTGAGCACGGACGAGATCTGTTGCTGCTGAGCGGCATTACGCACCGGGATGGCGTCGACACCCTTGGTCAGCTGGTCGCCGAGCTGCGCGGACACGCTCTTGAGCTGGCCGACACCGGCCAGGATCTGGTCCTTGGTGCTGCCCAGCATCTCGGGAGCCTGCGCGGCGATCGGCCCGATGCCGTCCTGCAACTGGAGACCGGCGCTGGTGAGCTGCGCGGACACCGCCACCAACTGGCCGAAGCCGCTGCGCACCGCGTCGCCGAGGTCGGTGTCCGGCCCGACCCCCTCGCCGAGCAGCGCGGTGACGGAGTTCAACTGGGCGGACAGCGCCCCGAGGTCGGCGGAGGTCTGTTCCAGCGCGCCGACGGCCCTGCCCACCTCGACGCCCGACGCCCGCAGGACGGCCTCGGCACCGGGGGCGCGCAGCACAGCGACCGCCTCGCCGAGGCCGTCCTGCAGCCGTGCCGTCCCGCGGGTGACGTCGCCGATGCTCAGCCCGAGCGCGGTCAGCCGGTCGGACAGCTCCCCGGCGGGGCCACTCGCCCCGTCGACCATCCCGGCGACCTGGCCCGCCACGTCCACCAACTGGTTCGCCCCGTCGTTCGCGGTCGCCAGGTACGGCAGCACCGAGTCCACCCCGGCCAGCAGCTCCTGCGCCTGCTTGTCCGCCGCACCAGTTGCGGCGGTGAGCAGTTGGGCCGGCAGCAGGGTCTGCTGCAGCTGCCCGCGCGCCGACGCGACACCGGCGAGCAGGTCCTTGATGCCGCGGGCGCCGGTCTGCTCCGAGACGGTGGTCATCAGGGCGGTGATGGCCGCGTCGTCGGCCGCGGTACCGGGCCGGTTGCGGTGCACGGCGAGCTCGGCCTGCCGGGGATCGGTGCCACCCTGGCTGGTCACGGCCTCGGAGAAGTCCGCCGGGACGGTCACCGACGCCAGGTACTTCCGGTCCCCGGCAGTGTCGGCGTCCACCACCTCCCAGTCGAAGTCGTCGGCCTCCTGCAGCGCCGCGACCACCTGGTCGCCGGCCCGCACCGGCTTGCCGGCGGCGCTGGCCCCGGCGTCCTCGTTCACGATGGCGACCAGCCGCGACGGGGTGTCCGACCGGGTCCAGAAGTAGGCGCCCACACCGCCGCCCAGCAGGGCCGCGGTCAGCAGGAGGGCGGTCCACCGCCGTCTGTTTCGGGGCGGATTCGCATGTGTGGCAACCATAGCTGCGACGCTACGGGCGGATTGTGGCGTGTCCCTTGCGTGTGTCTGAGGATTCTCTGAGGTCCTCGATCCGGCGTGCACCCGCCACCCGTCTTCCGCGAGGCCACCGTGCGGTACGGGGCGATCGGTCAGGCGCCGGCCGGGTGCGGAGAGTCGTCCGCCGACGGTGCCCCGACCACGGGCAGCGACGGCAGGCGGGTCGCCCGGGCGCGGAACCGGCGACGCAGCCACCAGCTGGCGGCGACCACGGCCGCGACCGCCAGCAGCACGGTGGTACCGCCGCCGAGCGCGTGTTCGACCCTCTCGTACGAGTTCCCCGCGAAGTAGCCGAGGAGCACGTTCCCGGTGCCGAACACCACGGCCGCGACCGAGTTGAAGGCCAGGAAGCGCCGGTACGGCATCTCGCTGAGCCCGGCGAGCGGGGGCATCACCGTCCGCACGTACGCCACGAAGCGACCCAGGAACACCGCCGGGCCGCCGTGCCGCGTGAGCAACGCCTGCGCACCGTCGAGGCGGGCGCCGAGGAACGGGACCCGCAACACCCGCGGACCCAGCCGCCGGCCGAGTCCGAATCCGACGGTGTCGCCGAGGATCGCGGCGACGATCACCAGGGCGATCATCAGCCACAGGTTCGCGTCGGTCTGGCTGGCGATCACGCCGCCCATGATCGCGGCGGTCTCGCCGGGGACGAGGAACCCCAGCAGCAGCGCATCCTCGGTGAAGACGAACGCGGCTACGACGGCATACCCGACGATCACGTCGAGGGTCTGTAGTCGCTCCAGCAGTTCGCCCATGGTGCGCTCCGCGTCAGTCCGCGTCCGCGAGGGGTGGGCCCGGCCTGGCGAATCCCGCGCCGGCCAGGTCGAATCCGTCGCGCAGCAACTGCTCGAACCGGACCACCCCCTCGCCTGGCTGCCACGCCCGATACGCGGTGTGCACGACGGCGAAGGCCGAGTTCAGCACCAACGCGAGGTGGAAGGCGTCGAGGTCGGTGCCCGCGGTCCGGCACCCGGCCCACTCCCGGACGAAGGTCCGGAACGGCTCGCTGGCCGACCACACCGACTCGAGTGTGGGCGGGGATGCCACGATGATGTTCTTGCGCAGCAACAGTTTCGGCTCGTCGCGGCCGACACAGCCGACGATGATCTCCCGCAACGAGTCCCACAGGGGCTCGTCGGCGGGCCTCGCGGCCGCCCGGCACCGCCAGTACGCCTGATCCTCGGGGTCGGGGTCGAGCAGCAACGACTCCTTGGAGTCGAAGTAGTTGAACAGGGTGCTCTTCGAGACGTTCGCGGCGGCCGCGATCTCCTCGACGCACACCGCGTCGTACCCGCGGGCGCAGACGAGTTCGACCGCCGCGGCGCGCAGTGCGCGCCACGTCTCGAGCTTCTTCGCCGCGCGGAGCCCGGCTGGCTGGGTCACGATTCCAGCGTAGGCCCAATGTTGGACTCGGTACAAGTTTGGGCCGGGTTCAGCCGGCGCCTGTGGAATAGATCACCCCCGCCAGACCGTTCCCGGGTCATGACCCATACCGTCGTTGCCCCCGAGTTCGGAGGACCCGAGGTCCTCACCGTGATCGACGAGCAGGTACCGCCGCCCGGCCCCGGCCAGGTCCAGGTCGAGGTGCGCGCGGCGGGCGTCAACCCCGCCGACTACAAGATGTACAACGGCGCCTTCGGCACCGATCCCCGCAGCCTTCCGGTGCGTCCGGGCATCGAGGTGTCCGGCGTGGTGGTCGCGGTCGGCGACGACGGCCCGTTCCGCATCGGCGACGAGGTGATTGCCTACACCGGCACTGGCGGCTACACCGAGCGGCGCAATGTCGCCGCCACGGACGTCCTCGCCAAACCCGCCGCACTGTCCTGGGAGCAGGCCGCCGGCCTTCTGACCACCGGCGGCACCGCCGTCGACGCGTTGACCACCACCGCCGTGACAGCCGGTGACACCGTCCTGATCCACGGCGCGTCCGGCGGCGTGGGGTCGCTGGCGGTGCAACTCGCCGTCGCGCGGGGTGCCACCGTGATCGGCACCGCCCGGGCGTCGAACCACTCCTACCTGCGCGAGCTCGGCGCCGTCCCGGTCGAGTACGGCGACGGCCTGGCGGACCGGCTGCGCGCGGCCGCACCGGACGGATTCGACGCGGCCGTCGACACCGTCGGCACCGACGAGGCCGTCGACGCCTCGTTGGAACTGGTCGCGGACCGTGGCCGGATCGTCACCATCGCCGCGTTCGGCCGGGCGGAGCAGGACGGGTTCCCCGCGATCGGCGGCGGCACCCCGGAGAGCGCCCGGATCCGGCGGGAGGCCCGCGCGGGCCTGGTGGACCTGGCCGGGCAGGGGAAGCTCGTAGTCCAGGTCGCGAAGACCTTCCCGCTCGCCGACGCCGCGCGGGCGCACACCGAACTGGCGGCGCCGCACCCCCGCGGGAAGTTCATCCTGCTGCCCTGACCCCTTCCCCTACCCGGCTCGCCGGCGCACACCCTTTGCCGACGTCGTACCCCTTCTTTGTGTGGAAGATGTGGGCGAAATCAGCACCTGAAAGGCGACGGAGAAGGCCAGCAGGCGGAAGGTCTGGTCGGCGCCGCGCAGAGGCCCCACAGCCCGGACCGCTGTTCGCGCACGACCTCGTACAGCGCGCCCGGAGCGCACGAGGAGAGCGACGGCCAAGGCCTGAAACGTCGAGGGCATGTCCGCCCCCAATGTGGATGGTCCGACGCGGCCGATTGTTCACCAGAGCCTCTGTCCGAGGATTCCGGCGAGCCACCCTGCCGCGCCGCGGCACTCAGTGCACGTGCTCCTTATCGGCAGCAGACGCGGTCGACGCAGCGGCCTTCTCGCTAGCTGTCGCCTTCGCATCCAATCGCGCGGCGAGGTTGCTGAGGAGGTAGAGAGACGGCAGCAGCTCCGCGGCCCAGTCCGGTCCCGGATCAGGCAGCGGGCCCTTGTGAATAACCTTGTCGATGGCGACCATCTTCTTGGTTATCTCTTTGATGATGTCGGCGAGGGTCGGCCTACGGGTGAGGTGGATGTACTTGCCGCATCCACGTGGTGAGTCCGCGTACTGCGGATCGTCATAGCTCGCGGTGTCCTGTGCGTCGGAGTAGTCGAACGCCTCGCGAACACTGATTCGCCCGTTTCGATCGGCATCCGGGTTCGTCGGCAGGCTTCCGCCGTAAGCCGTGCCACCGTTAACGGACTCGAACCATGTTCGCGCCCACGGGTCAAAATGAGTGTCACCAGCACTGACCTTGTCGGCCGGGACGGCACTCGCAAATGAGGTCCGTGCGGCCGTGCTGTTGTCAAGCGTGGGTTGCATGAATGCCCCCGAGTAGCATTGCTCCATAGTTACCACCAGCTGCCCGAACGCGGGCATGCCGGCGAGCATGGTTCCCCATTCGGTGGGCGTGAGAACGGAACTGTTGTCGATGCACAGTCCGGTCTGCGAGCCGTGGTTATTCGTGTGGACAAACAACAAGCTCTCGGAGTCCATCCGCTTGCCGATGGTGTCGATGGTGGTCTGCAGGTTTGCCTTCGTCGCGGACGAATCCACCGCCATCTGGTAAGACGTGTCGTCGCCGACCCACTTCGCCATGTCCACGGACGTCGCGTCGGTCGCGCCAATCGTGCCGTCATAGCAGAGGACGTAGATGTTTCGTGCACTGAATCCGAGTTGGCGGTGCAACACCCGCCAAGCCAGCTCGAGGTCCTCGACATGGCGACGGTTGCTGATCTGACTCGTGAAAAGAAGGGCGTATCGGTTGTCATCGTTGAGCAACCACGGCCAGGGCCGCACCTTTGCCCAGTCGGATACATGGAGGAGTGGGCGAGTGAACACCGCTTGGCGCAGCGGAGCATGGAACGGCTCAACCACCAAGCGGGGATCCGCGATCTCGGGTGGGAACTGCGCTGGCACTTCACGGAGCAGCCGGCCATCGTCGGGCGAATGGAATCGGTATCTGCAGGGGTGACCGAAGTTCGCGCCCGGCATCTCGTCGACGAAAACCAGCACCGAATCTTCTGGAACCGAGATGATTCGATCGACAAGCGACAGCTGGCGCCCCTTGGTCAGCAGCCGTGCGCTGATACTCAGGTGAGTGGTGGCTGCCGTGGCTGGAGTCATGGCAGCGAAAGCAACATTGCGGCAGCGATCCAGAATGTTGTCTGGGATGGATGCACGTCCGTCATTGCTCATTAGTTCTTCCCTTCCGGTAGTGCGGCCCCATATCGGGCGGCTACGTGGTACCGACGAGGTCTGCCAGGTTGTCGGGGTCGCTCGCGACGATCCAACTGTCTGGCAGGAGCCCGAACACGGGCGGCCTGTCAGCGGGCGAACGCTGCACTACGGCCCACGTAACGGGATCGACCGCCGCGTACGAGCACGCGTGCATCCAGTTGGCGCCCGGCTGCTCGTCCCTGAACAGCACGACCACCTCTGTCTCGAAGCGGATGGTCTGGGTTCCGAACTCAACCTCGCCCGGACCCCGTGGGACACGGTCTGCATAGACGACGGTCCGAGGCGTTGACGGAAAAGCCAACTCTGCAGCCGCACACGCCACTGCCGGTTCGTATTCTTGAGTGCTCATGTGTCACCCCTCGGGTCCAGACGTTCCGAGTGTCGGCCGCAGGGGGTTCGCGGTCTAGAGTAGTCGGCTACTCATTTCTTCTTGTCCGACCAGACTTACCTTAGATGCACCGATTCGGTAGTGACCAAGCTCGGATCGCAAACACGAAATTCCCTGCTGTAGTGGAAGAATGAGGTTTCTTGAGGGTCAGTTTCGGCCACGACGAAGAGTATCTCGCGGATGCAACTTCCTCGCCTCGGCCCGCACTCCACTCGAAACCGCACAACTAAACTCACAGCAGAGCCCTCAGTTGATCGGTGCATTCAGGACAAGGCAAGTGGCCCACCGCGGACCGAGCGAGTTCTCGACTGATCGTGCCCGGATCGCGTCGCAGGTCTTGAGCGATCTGGCGGACGCCGGCTGGCCCCACGCGGCCAGGCGATCTCTTCTCGCCCCACGAAACTCAGTCGCAGCCCTGGCGGTTCGTCAACGGTCTTGGGACCACACCGTCGGCCTCGTGCAACCATCGAAGACCGCTGGCTTGTGACACGCTGGCAGCAGTTGGTGCACCTGTGGGTGAGAGCCCGCCCCGCGCTCCGCCAGTTCAGATTGGGTGTTGCAACGGCCCCTGAACCCAAGTATGTGCAGTCCCACCAGAAGGTGTGTGGCGAATCCCGTGGAGAATCCGCCACCCACTGTTCACCGTCACGTTGTCGACCGGACGTCCGGCCCTGCCAACCTCGTAGACATGTACAGCCAAGTTATCGAGAAGAGGGCGATCGCCGTGTCGGTCGTCGACGGCGACCTGAGGCTGACGGTCGACGACGCCGTGGTCGAGGTCGCCGCGGTGTGGCTCCGCGACGCCTGCACCGGCGCCGCGAGCCGCGACGCCGTCAGCGGTCAGCGACTGTTCAACATCGTCGACCTGCCCGCAGACCTCCGGGTCCGCGAGGCCCGCGTTCACGGCGACCGCGTCGAGGTCGAGTTCGCACCCGACGGTCACCGGTCCACCTTCGGCCTCGACGCGCTGATCGCAGCGAAATCAACCGAGCCGCTTTCCGACTCGCGCACCGAGCACGGAAAGCGGTTGTGGCGAAAGGCATCCGATATGTCGCCGCTCCGGTCGTACGACTGGGCAGGGTACCTCACCGACCCGGCCCCGGCACTGCACGACGTGGTCGAGCGCGGATTCGCGTTGCTGCGCGGGGTGCCCACCGAGCCGGGGCGGGTCACGAAGGTGGCCGAGACGTTCGGCTTCGTCCGGGAAACCAACTACGGCAGGCTCTTCGACGTGCGGGTGGAGGAGAACGCGGTGAACCTCGCGTTCACCGGCCTCGCGATCAGTCCGCACACCGACAACCCGTACCGCGACCCGGTGCCGACGCTCCAGCTCCTGCACTGCCTGCACAACGCGTCCGTCGGCGGCGAGTCCGGTCTCGTCGACGGTTTCGCGGCCGCGGCGACGCTGCGCGAGCGCAACTTTCGCGCCTTCGAGATCCTCACCCGCACCGCGGTCACCTACCGCTTCGACTCCCCCGACGCCCACCTGAGCGCGGTGACGCCCCTGATCTCCCTCGACGAGTCCGGCCGCATCCGCGAGATCCGTTTCAACAACCGGTCGATGGTGGTGCCGCGCCGGCATCCCGACCTGGCGCGCGAGTTCTACCGCGCCTACCGCGAGTTCGCCGAACTGTTGTACGCGCCCGAGGCCCAGCTCAACTTCCACCTCGGCGCCGGCGACTGCCTGATATTCGACAACACCCGACTGCTGCACGCGCGCACCGCCTTTGCCGCCGCCGGCGGCCGCCACCTCCAGGGCACCTACGCGGACCTGGACGGACTACTGAGCACCCTGCAGACCTACCAGGAGACCCGATGACCAACGCCTACGACGCCCTGTCCACGCTGTTCGCCGGAGAGGGCGGGCAGGAGTACCTCGGCGAGCAGGTGTCCATGGCCCAGCACATGCTCCAGACCGGGCGGGCCGCCCGCGCGGCGGGCGCCCCCGCCGAGCTGGTGGTGGCGTCGGTGCTGCACGACGTCGGCCACTTCTCCGGCGCGATCAGCGGCCGGGACCTCATGTCGGGCAACGACAACCACCACGACGCCGTCGCCGCCGAGTGGCTGTCCACGTGGTTCGACGAGGCGGTGACAGAGCCGGTGCGGCTGCACGTGGCGGCCAAGCGCTACCTGTGCGCGACCGACCCCAGCTACTACGACAAGCTGTCCGACGCCTCGAAGTTCACCATGGCGGTGCAGGGCGGAGTCATGGACGCGGCGGAGGTCGCTGCCTTCGCCGCCGAGCCCTATGCCCAGGAAGCGTGCCGGCTGCGCCGGTTCGACGACCTGGGCAAGGACCCCGACGCGCCCGCGGTCACCCTCGCGGACTTCCGCGGCGACATCGACGGGCTGGACCGGACCCTCAGTCCCCGGTCCGCGCGCTGACCCGGCTGGTCGCCCCGGCGGCCAGTGAGTTGCGGACCACAAACGCCACGGCCTCGCCGGCGTACAGGTCGATCGAGCACTCGAGGACCTCGCCGACCGGGTCGGTGGTCCGCCGGACCGTCCGCAGCAACGGCGCCCCGGGAGCGAGGTCGAGCAACTCGGCCTCCCGGGGCGTCGCCGCGACGGCGTCGATGGCGTGTTCGGCGTCGGCGAAGACGATGCCGTGGTCCGCCAGTCGGTCGGTGATCGACTCGACGTCCAGGTCGATCACGGAGATCAACGACGCGAGCGACTCCGGGTAGTAGGTGCTCTCCAGCATCGTCGGCACCGCCCCCAGAAGCCGGACACGTTCGACGTGAAAGACGTTGGTGCCCTTCTCGACCCCCAGCTTCTCCGCCACCACGCCGGTCGCGGGCGCCAGCGCGGCGCCCAACGTCCGGCTGCTCGGCGTCTCGCCGAGACCCCGCGCCCACCGGGAGAAGCTGACCAGCTCGGCCATCGACTGCACCTTCGGACCGCTCCGCACCTGCCGCCGTGCGCCGCGGCGCGAGGACACCACCCCGGTGGAGCGCAGGAATGCGAAGGCCTGCCGGATGGTCCCGCGGGATACGCCGTACCTCGCCGTCAGCTCGTTCTCCGACGGCATCGTCACCCCGTCGGCGAAGTCGCCGCGTTCGATCGCGGTCTGGATGTCCGCGGCGATCGACCGGTAGAGCGGCAGATCGCTTGCTCCCGCACTCATCTCACTACCGTACCGACCGGGCGGCTCATGCCAGCAGCACCGGGCGGTCGAGCAGGGACACGTGGACTCGGGCGCCGGGCGTCAACGCCCCACCCCGGTGGCTGGCGACGTCGGCGAGCAGCTCCGCCCCGTCCGGCCGGGCCAGCCGCAGCCGCGTCGACGCGCCGTAGAAGGTCGCGGCCGTGACGACTGTGTCGCCGTCGACGCCCTCGCGCACCAGCACCGCCTCGGGGCGCGCCAGCACGGTCACCGGACCGGTCCCGGGCCAGTCGCCGTCGCAGGCCAGGGTCTGCTCGCCCACCCGGACGGTGCCGCGGTCCACGGCGACGGCCGGGATGTGGTTCATCGTGCCGACGAACTCGGCGACGAACGGCGTCGCCGGGCGGCGGTACACCTCGCTCGGGGGCGCGCACTGTTCGAGCCTGCCGGCCCGCATCACCGCCACCCGGTCCGCGATCGCGAGGGCCTCCTCCTGGTCGTGGGTGACCAGCAGGGTGGTCACGCCCAGGTCCAGCTGGATCCGGCGGATCTCCTCCCGCAGCTGGTACCGGACCTTGGCGTCGAGCGCCGAGAGCGGCTCGTCGAGCAGCAGGACGCGGGGGGAGATCGCCAGCGCCCGCGCCAACGCCACCCGCTGCTGCTGTCCGCCGGAGAGCTGGTGCGGGAACTTGGCGACGTGGTCGGCGAGGCCGACCAGGTCCAGCAGCTCCCGCGCCCGGGCGAGCCGACCGCGCCCGCGCTCGCTGCGACCGCGCAGGCGCAGCCCGAACGCGACGTTGTCCTGGGCGCTCATGGTGGGGAACAGGCTGTAGGACTGGAAGACCATCCCCATGTCGCGCCGGTTGGCGGGCAGGCCCGCCGCGTCGGCGCCGCCGACCAGCACCTGCCCGCTGTCCGGCTGGTCGAAACCGGCGAGGATGCGCAGGGCGGTGGTCTTGCCGCACCCGGACGGCCCGAGCAGCGCCACCAGCTCACCCGGGGCGACGTCGAGGTCCAGCCCGTCCAGTGCGTTGACGGCGCCGAAGGTGCGGCGGACGCCGACGAAGCTGACGGCCGTGCCCTCGTTCTCGATTCGGACGCTCGGATTCGTCATGGCTTTGCCTTTCGTGTTCGGCCGGCGACCGCCACCACGATCAGCAGCAGTGCCCAGGTGAATGCCAGGCTGAGCAGGGCCAGGGCGACCTGCAGCTGGCCGTCGGTGGCGCCGGACTGGGCGAGCCACACGGGGAAGGTCGGGAAGATCAGGATTTTCGCGATCGTGTACTCGCCCATCACCAACGCGAAGGCGAGAAAGCCCGCGTTGAGCAGCGAGGTCCGCAGGGCCGGGAGCACGACGCGCCACAGCACCGTCGGCCAGCGAGCACCCAGGTTCAGCGCCGCCTCGACCAGGACCGTCACCTTCGAGCCGCGCAGTCCGGCGTCGAGGCTGCGGTAGGTGAACGGCAGGGCGATCACCACGTACATCAGCGCCAGCACCAGGGGCAGGGACTTGTCCTGCAACGCGGTGAACACGGCGGAGACCTCGACGAACTCGCTGCCGTTGCCCCAGCCGAGCACGCCGCGGACGCCGACGACGAGGGCCACCGGCGGAATCACCAGAGGCAGCAGCGAGAACACCTCGACGTAGGGGCGCGCCCGGGGCAGCCGCAGGTGCACCAGCAGCATCGTCGGCACCATCAACGCCAAAGTGATTGCCACCGAGATCAATCCGAGCAGCAACGAGCTCGTCATCGAGTCCACGAAGCCGGCCGCAGAGAAGATGCGGGTGTACGCCGCCAGGCTCGGGCCGTCGACCCCGTCCACGGTGAACCAGAAGGCCACCAGGACCGGGCCGAGGAAGTACAGCCCGGCCAGCCCGAGGACCACCCCGCGCCAGTAGCGCACCGGCGGCCCCTCCCGTCGGGTCCGGCCGCGGGGCCGCGGCGGCGCCGTGGTGGGCGCCGGCGGCGCAACRCTCGGCGTCACCGGCGCGTCGATCACTGCAACCATCGCGAACTCCTCCGCTGCATCAGTTGGTAGAGCAGGGTCAGCGGGACCACCACCACGATCATGGACAGGGCCAGGGCCGCCCCCAGGTTCTCCTGCCCGGCAAGGACATTCCCCGACAGCGCGCCGTCGATCCGCAGCGGTGTGATCGCCAGCGTGCCGTTGGTGAGTGCCTCCGCGGTCGCGTACGACGAGAAGGCGGTGCAGAACAGCAGCGCGATGCTGCCGAGGAAGTGCGGCAGCAGCGCCGGTCCCGCGACGTGGCGCCAGTACTGCCAGCCGCGCGCGCCGAGACCGTCGGCCGCCTCCCGCCACTCGGGGCGCAGGCCCTCCAGCGCCGGGGTGATGACGAGCACCATGAGCGGGATCAGGAAGTACAGGTAGACGAACTGGACCCCACCCCGCGAGTACAGGTCCAACCCCAGGTCGTCGCGGAGGGAGAGTCCCAGTCGCTCCTGCACGAAGACGGTGAGCACGCCGGCGTTGCCGATCGCCGCGACGAAGAGGAAGGCCAGCGGCAGCCCACCGAAGTTCGCGAGCACCGCCGCGCTGGTGGAGACCAGCCGCGGCAGCAGCCCGCCCCGGCTGGTGGCCACCGCGTACGCGAGCACCACCCCGAGCACGGCCGCGATCACCGCACACACCAGCGACATCGTCGCGCTGTTCCACAACGCGTCCAGGTATGCACCACTGAGCGCGGCGGACATGTTCGCGCCGCCGAACGTGCTGGTGCCGCCCTCACCGCGCACCCGGAACGCCGAGTACGCGATGACCGCGGTGGGCAACAGGAAGAAGACACTCACGTAGCCGAAGAACGGCACCAGCCCGAACCAGCTCCACGGCAGGCCCGCGCGGCGCGCGGCAGTCCCGGATCGCACTACTTGACCGTGCTCGCCCATGTCTGCGTCAGGGTGTCCTTCGCCGCGGTTGCCTGTGCATCCGTGGGGAATTCGGCCTTGACGTTGACCGCGGGCAGGTGCTCGGCGAGCGCCGGGTCGACGGTGCCCGCGGCCTGCATCGCCGGCAGGCGTGCCGGGCGTGCGTATCCCGCGAGGTATCCGTTCTGGCCCTCGTCGCTGTAGAGGTATTCCTGCCACAGGCGGGCGGCGGCCGGGTGCGGCGCGGTCGCGCTGATCGCCTGCGCGTAGTACGAGCCGATCGTCGCGTCGCCCGAGACGGCGACGGTCCAGCGCATCCCGGCGTTCGCGAGGTCCTTGGTCTTCGCCGCGTTCAGGTAGTCCCAGTCGACGACGATGGGCGTCTCGCCCGACGCGATCGTGGCCGCGGTCGCCTTGACGGGGACGTAGTTTCCGCTGGCCTTGAGCTTGCCGAAGTAGTCGATGCCGGGCGCGATGTCGTCGACCGAACCCCCGTTGGCCAGGGCCGCGGACCACACGGCCATCAGCGCCGAGTTGCTCTTGAGCGGATCGCCGGTCAGCGCGACCTTGCCCTTGTACTCGGGCTTGGCCAGGTCCGCGAACGAGGCCGGGCACACCGTCACCTTCGCGGCGTCGCAGCCGATCGAGATGTATCCGCCGTAGTCCGCGTACCACGTGCCGTCCGGCGACTTCTGCGACTCGGGGATGCCGTCCCAGGTCGCCACCTTGTACGGCGCGTACAGACCCTCCTGGGCGCCGCTGATGGCGAACGCGGTACCGACGTCGACCGCGTCGGGCGCGCGGTCCTGACCCTTCAGGGACTTGATCGCGTTGACCTCGTCGGCACTGCTGGCCTCCGGGTTGTCGACGGTCACCGTGATGCCGTACTTGGCGCCGAAGTTGTCGATGAGGTCGCCGTAGCCTGCCCAGTCACGGGGCAGCGCAATGAGATTCAGTGACCCCTCGGCCTTCGCGGCGGCGATCAGCGCGTCCATGCCACCGGCGTCGGCGACCGACGTGGCGGTGGCCGCGGCAGCGGGCGACGCGGTCGCGTCGGCCTTTTTGGTGCAGGCGCTCGAGCCGAGGACCACGGCCCCCGCGACGAGAATGATGCCCGCGTTGCGAATCGATGTTCTGCGCACTTGTCCGACTCCAGGTGAGAATGCTCATCCGCTGCGGCCGAGCGGCCGAGCAGGTCAGACTCTGCGCGGACAAGTTGTATAGCCAAGAGACCGATCGCGACGGTCAGGTGAACGCAACCTGAATGCCTTGGGTCGGCGCCGTCGTCGACGGTCTGTTCAGTCCGCCAGGTACCGGGCGAGCGACTGCGCGACGCACACCGGCTTGTCCTGTGCGTCGCACTCGACGGTGAGGCCGAGCGCCACCTGGACCCCGCCGGGGACCTCCTCGACGGACAGCACCCGGCCGTGTCCGCGCACCCGTGCACCGGCTGGCACCGGCGCCGGGAACCGTACTTTGTCCAGCCCGTAGTTGACCGCGGCCCGAACACCCCGCACCGCGATGAGGTCCTCGAGGAACACCGACACCAGGGACAGGGTCAGGTAGCCGTGCGCGATCGGCCCTCCGAATGGTCCTGCCGCGGCCCGGACTGGGTCCACGTGGATCCACTGACGGTCCTCCGTGCACTCTCCGAACGCGTCGATCCGATCCTGGCTGATCGTCGTCCACCCGCTCGTTCCGAGGTCGGTCCCCGCCGCGCCGCGCAGCTCCTCGACCGAGCCGAAGACTGCCATCACACACCACCCGCCAGCGTGAGCCCGCCGTCGACGACCAGGGTCTGTCCGGTGATCCAACCCGCGTCCCGGGAAGCCAGGAAGGCGACCGCAGAGGCGACATCCTCGGGCTCACCCAGGCGGCCGAGGGGATRCCGCGCCACAACCTCGTCCTCCCTGCCTTCGAACAGGGCGCCGGCGAACTTGGTGCGGACCACGGCCGGCGCGACGGCATTGACACGAATGGCCGGGCCGTTCTCCGCAGCCAACTGCGCGGTCAACGCGATGACCGCGGCCTTGCTCACGCCGTACACACCGATGCCGGATGCCGGCCGGACCCCCGCGACGGACGCGACGTTGACCACCACTCCGGGAGCCCCGTTCCAGTGGTCCCGAAGCCGCCGGCTCCAGTTGAGTGCACCGAGGACGTTGACCTCGAAGATCTTGCGCGCCTTTCCGAGATCCGCGTCCAGGGTGGACCCGGCAATCGGGTTGATGCCGGTGTTGTTCACCAGCACGTCGATCCGACCGAACCGCTCGACGGTCCGGTCAACCACGTCCTGCTGGTGTGCCTCGTCATCCGCATGACCGGCAACGGCAAGCGCCACGGCCGGGCCGCCGAGCCGTTCGACCGCCTCGTCGAGTGTCTCCTGCCGGCGGGCCGTGACGACCACCCGGGCACCCTCGGCGACCAGGCGTTCCGCCACCGCGAGGCCGATGCCGCGGCTCGCACCGGTGACGATCGCGACCTGGCCGTCGAACCTACCGAGTCCGCACCGCGTGTCCTGAACCGTCATATCGAGATGCCTCCGTCCACCGGCACCACGGCGCCGGTGATGTACCCGGCCTCGGTCGACGCGAGAAAGGCGACGGCCGAAGCGATCTCGGCGGGATCGGCAAACCGGCCCAGCGGGACCTGCGCGGTCAGTTCGGCGCGCTTGTCGTCCGGGATCGAGGCGATCATGCGGGTTTCCGCGTTGGGTGAGATGGCGTTGACTGTGACGCCGAATCCCGCGAGCTCCTTCGCCGCGGTCTTGGTGAATCCGATGATCCCGGCCTTCGCCATCGCGTAGTTCGACTGACCGACATTGCCTCGCAGCCCGGTGTACGAGGTGACGTTGACGACCCGGCCGTACTGCTGCGCCCGGAAGTGCGGTGTGCATGCCCTGGTGAGGCGGAAGGTGCCACCGGCGTGCACGGCCATCACCTGCTCGTAGTCGTCGTCGGTGAGCCTCCACAGCATCCGGTCCCGCAGGATGCCGGCATTGTTGACCAGCACGTCGATCCGACCCGTCTCGGCGACCACCGTGTCGACAACCGCCTGCACCGATCCGGTGTCGCTGACGTCGGCCGCGATGCCACGGCAGCCCAGTTCGGAGGTCGCCTCGTCGAGTGCCGCAGCGTCGAAGTCGACCAGGAATACGTCGGCACCGACGTTCACGAAGAGCCGCCCCACCTCGAGGCCGATTCCGCGGGCCGCGCCGGTCACGATCATCGTCTGACCGGTGAAGTCGAAGGTGGTATTGGATTTCACTGCGCCAGCAGCCGTTTCAGTCCGATTCATTGTCAGCTGATCCTTTCGAAGACGATGGCCATGCCCTGGCCGCCGCCGATGCACATGGTCTCGAGGCCGAACTGTTTGTCCCGCTCCTGCAGCGAGTGCAGCAGAGTGGTGGTGATCCGGGCCCCGGTCGCACCGAAGGGGTGGCCGAGTGCGATACCCCCGCCGTTGACGTTCAGTCGGTCGATGTCGATGCCGAGGTCCCGGTAGGACGGAATCACCTGCGCGGCAAAAGCCTCGTTGATCTCCACCAGGTCCATGTCACCGATCGAGAGCCCGGCCTTGGCCAGCGCGCGACGGGACGCCTCGACCGGACCGAGACCCATGATCTCCGGCGACAGGCCACTGACGGCGGTCGCGACCACCCGCGCGAGCGGGACGAGCCCGAGTTCGGCCGCCTTCCGGTCGCTCATCACGACCACCGCCGCCGCGCCGTCGTTGAGCGGGCAGGCATTGCCGGCGGTCACGGAACCGGTGTCACGGAACACGGGCCTCAGCCCCGCGAGCGTCTCCACGGTGGTGCCGGGACGCGGGCCGTCGTCGGCGGTCACCACGCTCCCGTCTGCCAGGACGATCGGGGTGATCTCCCGACCGAAGAACCCGTCAACGATTGCCTTCTCGGCGAGCTGCTGTGAGCGCGCGGCGAATTCGTCCTGCTCGGCCCTGCTGACACCGCGATGGGTGGCGACGTTCTCCGCGGTCTGTCCCATGGTGATGTAGGCATCGGGGAGCCCGCCGGCCAGGCGCGGATCCGTCCACACCGCGCCGGTTGCCGCCAACTGTGCGGTGCGCGCCTGTGCCTGCGCGAAGAGCGGGTTCTGGAACTGCTCGTCGCCGGCACCGACGCCGGTCTGCTGCGGGTAGCGCGAAACGCACTCGACTCCGGCGGAGACGAAGATCTCGCCGTCGCCCGCCTTGATCGCGTTGGCCGCCATCCGGGTGGTCTGGACACTCGAGGCGCATGCCCTGTTCACGGTCGCACCGGGCACGGAGTCGAGCCCCAACTGCAGCGCTACCCGTCGGGCGATGTTCTCCCCCTGTTCGCCGGAGTGCTCCCACGCCCCCAGGTAGAGGTCCTCCACGGTGCGGGGATCCAGGGCGGGGATCTTGTCCAGCGCGGCGCGGACGATCTGGGCGGCCATGTCGTCCGGCCGAACACCCGCGAGCGAGCCCTTGCCCGCCCGCCCGATCGGCGAACGGGCGGTGGAGACGATGACTGCTTCAGTCATGGGAGATCGGCCTTTCCTGGTCGGACCGGTGAGGTCGGCGCGCGAGGGGCGCGTCCGACTGTTCCGTGATGTTCTGGTCGGACGCCGCCGGGATCTTGCCGACCCGGGCGTCCGCTCAGACGTGCTGATTAAGCGCTCGCTTAGTTTGCGATGACGAATGCGAGAATGTCAATAGCCACGAGACCGCAACGAGCGACCGGGCGGCGCCACGACAGGAGACGAGAACCAGGTGACAGAACACGCACCGCCATCCCCGCCGGCCCCCCAGCCGGGGCCAGGCGGCAGCAGGGTGGCCACCGATGCGGAACAACGACTGCTCGACTCAGCCAGGGACGCGTTCGCCGCCAAGGGCTACCACGGGACGAGCACCCGGGAGATCGCCGCCGGAGCCGGGATGAGCCCGGCCGCCATGTACATCCACTTCAGCTCCAAACAGGACGTGCTGCTTCGACTGATCCTTGCCGGACACGAGTCCGCACGCGCGGCCCTGACCGCGGGTGCCACCGCCACGGGATCAGCGACAAAGCGCTTCAGATCAGCGGTTTTCCACTTCGCCCGGTGGCATGCGGAGCAGCACACCACCGGCCGTGTCGCACAGTACGAACTGCACGCGCTCACCCAGGAGAATCAGGCACAGGTGGTCCACCTCCGCAGGGACACCGTGCGGGTGATGCGGGAGATCATCGCCGACGGCGTCCTGACGGGCGAGTTCGCGGTCGAGAACGTGGACACGTCGACCCTGGCCGTGATGTCCCTGTGCATCGACACGGTCCGGTGGTTTCCCTCTCGCGAGCTGCAGACCCACGACGAAGTCGGTGCCGCGTTCGCCAGCATCGCCGAACGCATCGTGAAGTCGTCGGACTGACCTGGCCCCGCGGTCGGATGCGGGCGGCCCAGCGGCCGCAGGAATAAGCGATTGCTCAGGGACACCGCAGCCGCGATCCCGGCCCTGGCGTAGACGCCCGTGCCCGAGGTATAAGTAATATGAACCTATTGAGGAAACCTGTTGGCACGGATCCTGATCGCCGGCCCCTACCGGGCGGGAACTGCGCGTACGCACAGAAAGTCCACTGCGCCAACAGGACTGAACCGACGCTGAGGAGAATCACATGAGCCTGCCCCCCGTGCTCCAGGACCGACTCCGCCTGCCCGTAGTGGCGTCGCCGATGTTCATCCTGTCCAATCCGGACCTCGTGATCGCCCAGTGCACCTCGGGGGTCGTCGGTTCGTTCCCGTCCCTCAACGCCCGGCCGCAGCCGATGCTCCGCGAGTGGCTCCTGCGGATCACCGAGGCACTGGCCAAGCACGACGCCAACCATCCCGAGTCGCCCGCCGCGCCCTACGCGGTGAACCTCATCGTGCACAGGAGCAACGACCGCCTCGAGGAGGACCTCGCCACCATCGTCGAGTTCGAGGTGCCGATCGTGATCACCTCGCTCGGCGCCCGTACCGACGTCAACGACGCGGTCCACTCCTACGGCGGCATCGTGCTCCACGACGTCACCGACAACCGGTACGCCCACAAGGCGGTCGAGAAGGGCGCCGACGGACTCATCGCGGTGGCCGCGGGCGCGGGCGGGCATGCCGGCACCCAGTCGCCGTTCGCCCTGGTCCAGGAGATCCGCGAGTGGTTCGACGGCCCCCTGCTGCTCTCCGGTTCGATCGCGCACGGGCGCTCGGTCCTCGCCGCCCAGGCCGCGGGCGCCGATCTCGCCTACGTCGGGTCCGCCTTCATCGCCACCGAGGAGGCCGGCGCCGCCGACGCCTACAAGCAGATGGTCGTCGACTCCGCCGCGTCCGACATCGTCTACTCCAACCTCTTCACCGGCGTGCACGGCAACTACCTGCGCGGCAGCATCGAGGCGGCCGGCCTCGACCCCGCCGACCTCGCGGAGTCCGACCCGTCGGCGATGGACTTCGGCACCGGCGAGAAGACCGACACGCCGGACGGCAAGTCCGAGGCGAAGGCCTGGCGCGACATCTGGGGCGCGGGGCACGGCGTCGGTGCGGTCAAGGCCGTGCTGCCCGCGTCCGCGCTCGTCGACCGGCTGGCCGCCGAGTACGCCGCGGCCCGCACGGCGCTGCTCGGATAGCCGCAACCTGTCGAGACGACGCGTCCCGGGCACTGATTAGGGTTCCGGTCATGGACATCAGCAACTCAGGACACGTCGTTCTCGGGATGCTCTTCGTGGGGTCGCGTTCCGGATACGAGATCCGCAAGTCCGCGGAACTCTCGCTCCGTCACTTCTGGTCGATCTCCCCGCCGCAGATCTACACCGAGCTCGGCAAGCTGGAGGCGGCCGGCCTCGTCGAGGGCAGCGACGACCACCAGGGCAACCGCCGCCGACGCCTCTTCACCGTCACCCCGGCCGGCCGCGAGGCGCTGCATCGCTGGGTGCTCGACGAGGGCGACAGCGACTTCGAGATGCGAGACCTGTTGCAGGTCAAGCTGTTCTTCGCCGACGTGCTCGAACCGGACGAGGTGCCCGTACTGCTCGAGCAGATACGGGCGCGGTCGCGGCGGATCCTCCGGAAGTTCGAGCGGGAGGTCTCCCCGGCGGCCCGCAAGACCGTCGAACGGCACGGCGTCCGGTTCCCGCCCAGGGTCGCGGACCTGCACGTGGAGCTGCACCAGTACCTGCTGTCCTGGTGCGATCGGGTGGAGCAGGAGTACCGGCACGGGTCCGACTGACCGTCCGCGGGGAATACCTCCGGGCCGACGGTGTTGAGCTACAGTGAACTAGTTGAATCATCAACTACCAAGCCGGAGGAGTCCGCATGCCCGCCGTGACCGTCGACAACATCCTCGCCCTGCCCCGCATCGGCAAGACCGCACCCGACGCCGTCGCCCGCCCGGTGCTCGGCGTGACCACCGCCCCCGTCGGATACGAGGGCGAGGGCTTCCCGGTGCGCCGGGCGTTCGCCGGCGTCGACCTCGAGCACCTCGACCCGTTCATCCACATGGACCAGATGGGCGAGGTCAACTACGCGCCCGGCGAGCCCAAGGGCACCCCGTGGCATCCGCACCGCGGCTTCGAGACCGTCACCTACATGATCGACGGGATCATGGAACACCAGGACTCCAACGGCGGCGGCGGCACCATCGGCGGCGGCGACACCCAGTGGATGACCGCGGGCGGCGGGATCCTGCACATCGAGACCCCGCCCGAGCACCTGGTGGTGAGCGGTGGCCTGTTCCACGGCGTGCAGCTGTGGGTGAACCTGCCGCGCGAGAACAAGATGGCCGCGCCGCGCTACCAGGACATCACCGGCGCCAAGGTCGCGCTGCTGTCCTCCCCCGACGGCGGCGCCCTGGTCCGCGTCATCGCGGGTGAGGTCGACGGCCACCAGGGCCCCGGCTCCACCTACACCCCGATCAGCCTGGTGCACGCGACCGTCGCACCCGGCGCCAGCCTGACGCTGCCGTGGAACCCCGAGTTCAACGCGATCGCCTACGTGCTGGCCGGCGACGGCCTGGTCGGCGCCGAGCGTCGGCCCGTCCGCAGCGGCCAGACCACCGTCTTCGGGCGGGGCGACACGCTCACGATTGCGGCCGCGGACACCCAGGACTCGCGGACCGAGTCGCTCGAGGTGTTCATCCTCGGCGGCAAGCCGATCCGCGAGCCCGTCGCGATGGCCGGACCGTTCGTGATGAACACCAGGGCCGAGGTCATCCAGGCGTTCGAGGACTTCCAGGCCGGACGCCTCGGGTCCATCCCCGCCGCCCACGAGACCCTCGGCTGACGTCATGGCCGAGGTGGCGGTCCAGCGGGCCGGCGACCGCCGGCACCTGAGGTACGGCTGGCTCGACTCGCGACACAGCATGCCCGTCGCGGGCAACTTCGACCCGGCCGAGCACGCCCACGGACTGCTGGTGGTCAACAACGAGGACATCGTCGACGCCGGCGAAGGCTTCGACAGCCACCAGCACCGGGACGCGGAGATCGTCACCTGGGTGCTCAGCGGATCCCTGGTCCACCAGGACTCCGAGGGGCACTCGGGCGTGGTCTTCCCCGGTCTCGCGCAACGGATGAGCGCGGGCCGGGGCATCTTCCACTCGGAGCGCAACGACCGCGTGCGCGCCGACGGCTCTCGCGTGGCCGAGCCCGTTCACCTGGTGCAGATGTGGGTTCCGCCGGACGAATTCGGCATCGAGCCCGAGCTACCAGGAACTGCCGATCGACGACGAACTCGACGCCGGCAAACTCGTGGTGGTGGCTTCCGGCCTGCCGCGGCACCGCCACGACACGGCCATCGGGCTGCGCAACCGCCGCGCGGGCCTGCACGCCGCGCGGCTGCGGCCGGGCGGGTCGGTCACGATCCCCGACGCGCCGTTCGGGCACGTGTTCGTGGCCCGCGGCGCGGTGGACGTCGAGGGTGTCGGCCTTGTCTCCCAGGGTGATTCGATCCGGCTGACCGGTACCGGTGGCCAGCGGCTGACCGCCACCGAGGACGCCGAAGTGCTGATCTGGGAGATGCACGCCGAGCTCAGTTCACGACAACCGAGGTAGGCGTCCCCGCCACCCCGGTCCTGCACGTGGAGATCGAACCGGATCAGGGCCGCTCGAACAGGTCCACGGCCGTCGTGACGCGGTCGTTGGGCAGTTCCTCGGCGATGTTCCTGCCGGTGCGCAGCCACCCCCCTCGCAACGCCGAACGAAGCCAGTTGTCAAGGGCAGCTTGCGTTTCGAAGCGAAGCACGATCACACACACGTCCGAGACACTGCTCTCCTTGAGCCACCCCCCGCCGAGGAAGCCCGGGAAGATCCGGGCCAGGCCGAGACCGCTCTGAATCCAGTCGGCGAACTCGTCGTCACGGCCCGACCTGATCCGGCGCACGATCGTGGTCGTCACGTTCGCGCCGGCCCCTTCGGCCACCCCGCCAGCGGTGTCGGCCGCTCCGACACCCTCGGTGTTGCTCACTAGTTCCCGCCTCGGCTCCCGCGCACATCCACGCGATGCGACCTCCTCAAAATACCAGCGCAAAAGCCCCGATCACACCGGTCCGATGTGCTGCGCCAGGGCGTAGCCGCGGTCCAGACCCCCGGTCCAGCAGATGTCAGACGATACGACCGCAAGGTCGCGGGCCTTCCGGACCACCTCCGTACTGTGGAACCCAGGCACCATGAGGGAGGACTCAACCATGACGGCACCCACCACACCGCACGTCGACATCCACCGGGCCGGCGACCGGCTGAGGACCCGGATCGCCTGGTTGGACTCGAAGCACTCCTTCTCCTTCGGCCAGCACTACGACCCCGACAACACCCATCACGGCATGCTGATGGTCAACAACGACGACATCGTGTCGCCGGGACAGGGTTTCGAAACCCATCCCCACCGCGACATGGAGATCGTCACCTGGGTGCTGCGCGGTTCGCTGGTGCACCAGGACTCGATCGGGCACTCCGGTGTCATCTACCCCGGTCTCGCGCAGCGGATGACGGCCGGGTCCGGGATCCTCCACTCGGAGAAGAACGACGCCTGGCGGCTGCCCGGCTCACCCCACGCCGAACACGCCGAACCGGTCCGCTTCGTCCAGATGTGGGTGCTGCCCGACGAATCCGGCATCACCCCCGGCTACGAGCAGCTCGAGATCGACGACGAGCTGATGCGCGGCGGGCTGGTCCCGGTCGCGTCGGGCATGCGCAAACACAAGGGGCAGTCGGCCATCGGCATCGCGAACTCGAACGCCGCGCTGTACGTGGCACGGATGCGCGCCGGCGACACCGTCCAGCTGCCCGAGGCCCCCTACCTGCACCTGTTCGTCGCACAGGGCGAGGTCACACTCGAGGGCGCGGGCATCCTGTCCGAGGGCGACGCGGTCCGGTTCACCGCGACCGGCGGGCAGCGGCTCAGCGCGGCGCAGCCCGCCGAGGTGCTGGTCTGGGAGATGCGCGCACGCCTCGGCGGCTAGGGCCGGCCGGCCATTCGATTCCGCGGCGTCCCGCCAGGCAAGACCCTGACCTACTCGACACCGTCGCGGGCTGCTATTGAGATTCCATGACCGCATCCGCAACCCGCCCCCGCGGCGTCGACCCCCTGAACACGATGATGGGCGTCCGCGTGCTCGCCATGGCCCCCGCCGGCACCGAACTGGAGGGCACGATCGGTCCGCGCTTCCACGACCACCGCGGACTGTCCGGGCTGGCCTCGGTCGGCGTGCTCGCCGACACCGCGGTCGCCGGCGCGTTCTACGCCTCGCTCCCCCCGGGCCACCGGACCGTGGTCTCGCAACTCACCGCCGCGGTCGCCGCCCCGCTCCCCTCGGCGGGCGTGGTCACCGCACGGGCCCGCACCGAGCACCTCGACCTCGACGCCGGCACCGGGCTGTCCGCCGGACGGGTCGCCACCGCGGCCGGCGCCACCGCGGTGCGCCTGCTCGCCCGCAGCGTCGTCGTGACGCGCGCCGCGCGGAGCGATGTGCACCTCGCCGCCGGCCCCACCCTGGTGATACCGGACCCGGAGCCGGCGGACCCGGAGTCCCTGACCGGACTCGACGGGCGCGCCGTCGTGGCCGGTATCGCCGCCGGCACCCTCCGTCGCGGCCCCCTGGCGGGACTGCTCGGGATGGAAATCGAATCGGTCGGCGACACAAGCATTTCCGCCCGGTTCGTTCCGACCCCGTGGATGAGCAATCAGATCGGCTCCGTGCAGGGCGGAATTCTCTTCTCCGCCGCGGCCCTGACCAGCGGGTTGAGTGCGCAGGCCCTGACCGCCGCCGGGCAGTCGTACCGGCTGCTGGACCTGAAGATCGATTTCGTCCGGTCCCCCGCCGTCGACGGACCACCGATCCGCGTCGAGGCCGAGGTGGTGCGTGCCGGACGCCGGATCGTGCTGATCGAGACCCGTCTGCTCGACGCGGACGGCCATCTGCTCGCCCGCACCGGTTCCAGTGCCCAACTCGAGTGAGGAACACCCGGCTGGTAGACAGGGCCGCATGACCGCGACGGAAACCCTGCGCCTGGATCGCCTCAACGAACTGATGGATGTGCGGGCCCTCGACCTCGAGCCCGGCTCGGTCCGCTTCGAGCAGGAGCTGGGCCCCCGCTTCCACGACCACCGCGGGCGCACCGTCCTCGGCTCGATCGGCGTACTCGTCGACGCCGTCCCCGGCGGCGCGGTCGGCACGTCGATGCCGGCCGGCGCCTCGGTGGTGCTCTCCCAGATCACGGCTGCGATGGCCGCACCGCTGCCGGCGTCCGGCGCGATCGTGGCGCGCGGACAGGCCGTGCACCTCGACCTCGAGACCGGAACCGGACTCGCCACGGGAGAGATGGTCGGGCCGGACGGACAGGTCGCGGTGGTCCTGCAGTCCCGCGGCATGGTGGTCACCCGCCCGGCCACCCACACCGAGGCGATCGCCCGGGGTGAGCGCCTTCCCGTCCCCGCCGCGGAACCCGTCACCGACGCGGCCGAGTTCGCCGGGCACGCCGGCCTCGACGTGGTCACCGGGATCCAGGCCGGACGGATCGCCCGAGGACCACTGGCCGGCCTGCTCGAGGTGGACCTCGTCGACGTCGAGAAGGGTCGGGTGGCAGGCGAGTTCGCGCCGCGCGAGTGGATGAGCAACCCGCTCGGGTCCATCCAGGGCGGCGTCCTGGTCTCCGCCACGGACCTCCTGACCGGGCTCGCCGGGCAGAGCCTGACCGCACCCGGCCAGGACTACCGGACGCTGGACCTGCGGATCGACTTCGTCCGCTCCCCCGCCGTCGACGGCCCCCGGATCCGCGCCGAGGCGACGGTGGTGCGGGCCGGACGCCGGCTCGCCCTCGTGGAGACCAGGCTCGTGGACCCGGCCGGACAGGTGCTGGTGCGCGCGGCCGCCAGCGTCCAACTGGTCTGATCGAGGCGCCCGTTCCCGCCGGGGTCACTTCCCTTCCCGGGGGTTCGGGCGCCGGCCGGCCGGGGCGGAACCGGACGAATCGGCCGGGCGCGGACTATCCTGCAGGGGCGATCAGATTCGGCGCTCACGGTTTCGATCGAGGAGAGACGATGACCCAGCCCCCTCAGCCACCGGACGGCCCGCAACCGGGCAACGAACCGCCGTCAGGGGATCAGCCGGGTGGGCAACCTGGTGGGCAACCCGGCGGCCAGCCGAACTACCCGCAGTACCAGCCCCCGTACCCGGGTCCGGCGCAGCCTCCGGGGCAGCAGTACCCCGGCCAGCCGCCGCAGTACCCCGGCCAGACGTACCCCGGCCAGCCGTACCCGGGACAGCCGCAGCAACCCGGCCAGCCGTACCCGGGACAGCCGCAACAGCCCGGCCAGTACCCGGGACAGCAGTACCCCGCCCAGCCCTACGCTGCCCAGCCCGGCGCACCCGCCGCGCAGAACGGCGCGGGCATCGCCGCCCTGATCGTCGGAATCCTGGCCCTGGTGACCTCGTGGACCGTCATCGGCGGCGTGGTGCTGGGCATCCTCGCGGTGATCCTCGGGTTCGTCGGCCGCTCGCAGGTCCGCAAGCAGCGCGCCACCAACGGCGGCATGTCCCTGGCCGGCAYCCTGCTCGGCGTCCTCGCGGTGATCGTCTCGATCCTGCTCGTGGTGGTGGGCATCGGCCTGTTCAACCGCGTCGGAGGCCGGGATTTCGTCGACTGCATGCGTGACGCCGGCAGCGACGAACGAGCCCAGCAGCGCTGCATCGACGAGTTCCAGCAGAACATCGAGGACCGGTTCTCGGTGACCCTGGAGGCCCCCACGGTCGTCCCGCCCCGCTGACCTTCCACACAGCAGACTCACAGCGTTTTCACTGCGACCGGACAGGACCGTCGCAGCGTTCTCGCAGCGGCGCCCGCGAGGGTGGACCGCAACAGCGAGACGGGAGAAAGCGTGAGCAAGGACATCGAACGCAGCCGGGCCCAGGTCAGCCGGCGACGCGCCCTGGCCCTCGGCGGCACGGTCGGCCTCAGCGGACTCATCGCGGCCTGCACGGGCAATGGCGCGTCGGGCGGCGGCGCCACCACCACGACCTCGGTCGTCACCGACTCGACGGCCGCCGGCGACGACGTGATGGCGCTGCTGGCCCGGGCACCGCAGTGCGTGACCAGCAAGGAGGAGACGCAGGGACCGTACTGGTTCKACGTCGACTCGATCCGCAGCGACATCCGAGAGGACCGGCCCGGCACCACCTTCGAGCTGGCGATCCGGGTCCAGGACAGCGCCACCTGCACCCCCGAGGGCGGCGGCGGGACGGCCAACGCCGTGGTCGAGATCTGGCACTGCGACGCCGGTGGGGCGTACTCCGGCTTCGAGTCGGGATCGCAGGCCTCGAACGGCGGCGGCCCCCCGGCCGGCGGCGGTCCGGGCGGGCAGCCCCCGCCGGGCGCGCCTCCGGCC
>NZ_JBFUJP010000044.1:0-37627 GCF_056401315.1 Rhodococcus sp. P4_F5
ATCAGACACGGGCGTACGTCGTGGCCGGAAGTCCGCCAGTCGCCGTGGCGAGGACGCAAGGAAGAGGATGATCGGTTGGTCGGCGATACGGGCGGGGAGCAACTCGAGCAGGGGCTCACCGGCTGCCGCGATGTAGACGATCAGCCCGACGACACCGCCGACCGCAAGCCTCGCGATCGGAAGGTTAAATCCTCCGGTCGCCAGTAGCGCGCAGCCAGCGGCCGCGGCGGCCGCGAGGCACGGTCTCGACACAGCCCGCAGCATTACGCCGAGGCCGGCACCGGTACTGCTGTGGATCGCAATGAGGTACATGGGCAGGGTCACCACGCCGGCGACGAGTATGTGGCCGACCGCCACCCCGAGAATTCCGTTCAGTCGGACTCCGGCGATCAGGGTCGGAATGAGGGTGACCAGCGCCACGGCCTGCACCACGAACATCGACACAGTATGCCCCGACGCAAGCAGAATGTTGTCGAACAGCAGGGTGAGAACGTAGATCACCCCGTACAGGGCGAGCACGCTCGCGACGGGCGCGGCGGCAAGCCACCTTCCGCCGTAAAGCGTTTCGATCAGCGGCGAGGCGAAGGCGAAGGTGAATGCCGCGATCGGGCAGGCGACGAGCGCCACGGTCCGCACGGCCCGCGAGACCGTCGCAGTCAGGTCGCCGCCCGCGTGGCGCACACCGGAAAATGCAGGTAGCACAATCTCGTTCATGACTGCGCCGAGTACTGCGGTAGGCCACGAGCAGATGTTGAAGGCCAACATGTAGTGCCCCAGCTCGGTCGTCGACAACGAACGTCCGACAATGACGAAATCGATGTTCAGGACCAGTTGGGACAGTACGCCGCCGACCGCTGCCGGCACGCCGAAGCGGAGCAACGGCACGACGAACTGCGATTGCCAACCCGGACGGTACCGCTTCTCCAACGACAGCAGAATCGTGATGCCGACGACCAGGTGACCGACGACCCGAGACCACGCAAACGCCACGGCGCCGTTGCCGACCGTCGCGAGCAGCAGCAGCGTGATGGTGCTGGCCACGAATGCGAACGCGTTCGCTCGGAACGTCACCTGCTGTCGAAAAGTCCGTTGGATCTGCGCCACCGGAACGGCTAGTATCCCGGTCAATGCCACGGCGATGGCAAGGATCCGGATCGGTCCCGCAGCCTGTGGAGTGCCCAGCGCAGCGGCGAGAGGGCCGGCGCCCAGAATCATCGCGGCGGCGGTGCAGCAACTGCTGGCGATGGTGAAGGTCGTCACCGTCGGAGCAAGCCTGTCCGCGTCGAGATCCCTGCGTCCGACCGCGGATCCAACGCCCCAGGCGGCGACACAGACAACGAGCCCGTGGACCGTGATGGCCAGGGCATAGACGCCCAACTCATCGGGTGCGATTATCCGGGCAACGACGATCATGACGAGGACGTTGCTGAAGCGGACCAGGATTGCGCTCGCCCCAGTCCACAGGGCGCCTCGGCGCGCGCGCAGGGCGAGTGTGGTCGATTGTGTGGCGGCGTCCGATACGTGCGGATTCTCGGGAAGTCGGGTTCCGCGTCTCGGTGTGGTCATCGCGGCCCGATTCCCATCGGGCAACCCGACGCGTGGATCTGGCAGTCCATCGGACTCCCCTCCGCTATCGCCGCGGGGCAACTCCACGCACCGCATCCCATCGTGCATGGACGGGGCGAGAGCTTTGGGCGTCTCGACGCCGCGGTGTCCTCAGTGCTCCTTCCACAGTGACGTTACAGTCGGTGGCGTTCACTCGACAAGGAACTGTTCAGGATTGATCTCGACTCCCACAAGCCGGTGCGGGTATCGTTCGTGGTGCTCGGTGTCAAAGGGGATTCGTTGTGGCAGAGACCGATTTGCAACACGAAGAGGCTCGTTGTGCGGTGTCGATCGTGTGCGTATCGAACAATCCCGAAGTTCTCGGGAACTGCCTGGCCAGGTCGGTCGGTGAGCACTTGTCGGCAGCTCCCCAGACGGAGTTGATTGTTGTCGAGAACTCCCGGGGTGAGTTTGCGACCGCAGGCGACGCTCTCAACCACGGGGTTAATCTGGCACGAAACGACGTATGCGTCTTCGTCCACCAGGATGTGTATTTGCACTCCCTCACCCGGCTGGAAGAGTTGGCGGCAATCCTGTCAGGGAAAAGTGAGATCGGGTTGGTCGGTGCAATCGGCACAAACCGGGCCGGTGTGCTCGAGGGGCAGATTCGCGATCGGACCGTGCTGGTGGGGAGGGTGTGCGAGGACCTCGTCGACGTTGACAGTGTCGACGAGGTGCTGTTCATGGCGCGACGGGACACGCTCGTTCGGGAGCCGATTTCCGCCGATTACGCCTTGGCATGGCATGCCTATGCCGTCGAGTACGGCGCCCGGATGAGGCGGTTGGGCCTTCGGGTCGTTGTGGGGCAGATTCCCCTGACCCACAACAGTCTCACGATCAACCTCGCGCACCTGGAAGACGCTCACCTGCATGTCGGGCGCCAGTATCCAGAACAGGCTCCGATGGTGACCACCTGCGGACTTGTCGGTGGCGGCACTCGGGATCGCCGTCGGCTCCTGGCCCGGCATCGGTGGCGGTACCGGTGGCTACGCGGTACATGGTGGGCGTATTCGGCTCGGCGGGTGGCGGGGCGGCTGCGGGTTGTGTTGGCGGACATTAGGTTCGACATCGACGGTGTCCTCGACGACTGTGGTGAATCGAAGCTGACCGTCATCGCACTGGAGCCGAAAGACGGTATTGATTCCGGGTTGGCCGAGCCGGTGTCGCTCGACCGGCGCGGCCGGGAATGCTCATTCGACGTAGCCGATATCCAGGGCCTGCGCGGGCGGCTCGCGAGGAGGGGGACGCGGGAGTCCGTGCTGCTGACAAACCTCGACACGGAGGCGCTTTCACGCTTGCGGACCCTCCTGGGGCCGGACGACACCGTCATCGGATTCGCTGAGTCGATCGGCTACTGGTCGATTGTGGGACCCGCATCGCGGGGGATTCCAGATCCCTGGCGGCAACCTGCGGCGAAGCCCCTTGGACTGCACGTGGATTACCTCCCTACAGGGGGTTGAATGTCCGGGACAGACGTGACGATTGAGGGCCGGTGAGTGGGTGTTCGCCGCAGTGGACGAGCACGCCGACATCGCTGTTGTGGTGGTGACCTACAACAGTTCATCCGACGTGTTGCGGCTGATCGAGGACCTGAGGTTGGTCGCCCTCGACCGCCCGATTCGAGTTGTCGTCGTGGATAATTCGCCGTCCGACGACACCGCGTCCGCGGTTCGTGCACACGCCGATGTCACATTCGTCGACGCGGGTGGCAATCTCGGCTATGCCGGCGGAATCAATGCGGGGTTACCGTACGTGCGCGACTGCGACGCCGTTCTGATCCTCAACCCCGACCTGACATTGGGGCGCGGCGCGGTGGGTCGTCTGCTCGGTGCGCTGCGTGCCGACGAACGAATCGGTGCGGTGGTGCCGTGCATTCTCGACGAGACGGGCGCCACCTACCCGTCAGTTCGTCGGGAGCCGTCGCTGTCGCGATCGGTGGGTGATGCCGTCCTGGGCGGTCATCTTCGGTGGAGACCCGGATTTCTGGCTGAAACCGACCATCGACTCCGGAACTACGATGTGGCGCATGATGTCGATTGGGCCACCGGTGCGGCGATCCTGATTCGGGGGGCATTGGTACGCCAGTTGGGGGACTGGAATCTCGAGTACTTCCTCTACTCCGAGGAAACCGACTACTTCCGCCGGGTGCGCGAGAACGGATACCGGGTTCGGTTCGAGCCATCGGCGGTGGTGACGCACCGCCGTGGCGGATCGGGGACCTCACCGGCGCTTGACACCCTCATGGCTGTCAACCGTGTCCGCTACGTCGAACGGCATCACGGTCGGCTGTTCTCGGTGTGCTTTCGGGGTACGGCGGCCCTCGCGGAACTGCTGAGGTCATACGACTCGGCTCATCGTCGAACGCTCGCCGTACTGCTGAGCAGGCGTCGTTGGTCCGAGTTGCCTCACTCCACCCAGCATGCCCCGGAGGGGGAGCGGCTGACAGGTCCACTGCGGCGTGGTGCCGTAGTTGTTCCGGCCCACAACGAGTCGGCGGTGATCACCCGCACGCTCACCGCGCTGAGCAGGGCGGTGGTGGACGGATATTTCGAGCTGATAGTGGTGTGCAACGGTTGCTCCGACGACACCGCGGACGTTGTTCGCGGCATCCGGGGAATGCGGGTGGTAGAGCTGGCGCACGGGTCGAAGCCTGCCGCCCTCAACGCAGGAGACGAGGAAGCCACACTGTGGCCGCGACTCTATCTCGATGCCGACATCCGGATCTCCGCGGAAGCTGTCTTGTCCGTGCTGGACCGACTCGAGGCGGGGGACATCCTGGTTGCGCGCCCCACGTCACGGTACGACGCGGCCGGCGCCAGCGGCATGGTCCGCAGCTATTATCGTGCCCGGCAGCGTATTCCGCAGCACAAGACGGCCATGTGGGGGGCCGGTGTCTACGGTCTCAGCGAGGAGGGTCACGAGCGCATCGGGCGGTTTCCCACTGCCACGGGAGACGACTTCTTCGTTGACACCCAGTTCGCGGCAGGAGAGAAAGCGGTGGTGCCCACTGTCCCGTCCGTGGTCACCACACCAACGAACATCACCAGTCTCCTTGCCATCCTCACCCGCTACCGTCGTGGCAACGTCGAACTGCTGGCCGACGAGGGGTGGCGGGAGGCGGGGCGAGCGCCGTGGCCAGCGCCGGAGATTGCGCGCGCGGTGGTCGGTTCGATCAGCGGGCCGAAGTCCGCCGTCGACGCCGCCGTCTACCTGGGAATGGCCGTCGCAGCACGGTGCGCTGCCACGGTCGCCGCGGCACGTGTTCGCAGCGGTGTGCTCGCGGCGGCGAGGTGGGAACGCGACGACAGCAGTCGAACGATGCCATCCTGACTGCCTTCTTGACCGTCCTCCTGGCGGGGATCGCGTCACGGTGCCGTGTCAGGACAGCCCGCACCGATCTCCGTTGATGCGGTAGAGATGGATCGAATCACCGTCTGCGAAGTCGTCACGGAAGATCCGGTTCTCGATCGGCAGCGTCCGATTTTCGTCGATGACCTCGACGGTGGTTGGAGCTTCACAGGCCACGGTGAAGGTTGCGGCTGACGGCTGGGTCTGGGTTGACCCGGCGAAAACGTAGAAGTGTCCGTCGTGCCATTTCGTGGAATGGTCGACCGGGCCGGTCGATCGGACGAACCCGTCGACGAAGGGCGCGTTCAAGACCGGTGCCAGTCGGGTGACTTGCTGGTTGACCGCTGCAAGGTCGCCTCGTATCGCATCCCCGCAATGATCTCGCAGTACATTGTACGACTGACACGGACCGCCGAAGCTGTGCACGAAGTAGATGATTCCGCGCGCCCCGTTGATGATGCTGCTCCACACCGCTGCCCGGATGTTCGGGCCCGTGATGTCGCTGTCGGAAGCCTCCTTGAAGGGCTGCCCGACTTCGACGAAATTCCACACGGGCATCGATGCTCTGGGTTGAACGAGTGAGCGCACATGTCGTGTCGTGAGGCCGTAGTTGGCGGCGAGGCGGCAGTCCGATCGAGTCAGATCGGCTGTACCGTTGTTCTTCAACGCGCCACCCTCATCGGCTCGGCAGATATTGCCGTCGGTGAACCAGTAGTTGTCTACCGAAACCAGGTCCTGATAGTCGCTGACAAATCGCTGGGCCTCTTCCGCGGACTGCCAGAAGGTGACTCCCTTTCCGTAGTTCGAATACACCATGACCTGCCGAGGAATCCGATCCCGGAGCTCCGCCATCACGGCGTATCCGCACCCTTCCCCTTCCGGATTACAGATAGGGACGTCCGGAGGTGTTCTTCCAGTCCACTCGGCATCGCCGGCGCCGGCCCACATGTCGACCTCGTCCGCGGTGAGCTGGGCCGATGCGCGTGGGTCGGGCGTGTCGGTGATGGCGAACATTCCATTGGCCCTGATCAGATCCAGGTTGCTGTCCGATGTTAGTTGCACATACGTGTTCACACCGATCGCGCGATCCACGGCGATGTCCTCCGGCGACTGTGTGTCTGTGAACCACACACCCAGCGGAAAGAAGTCGGCTGAGGTTGGGAGGGGGTTTACGAAGCGACTGTAGTAGTCATCTCCCCCGTCAATCGGCCGCAGGGCCGGATTGTTCGGTTCGATCGGGATGTCGACATCGGTCTGCGCGCACGCTGTGCAGGCCAGGAGCGCCACTGTAAGAACGGGACTCATCAGGGCACGAATTGTCATTCGGCGATACGGCACGATGGAGACCTCGAGTCATTGTGCATTGGGAAGAGTCAGAGCGGACCTGTCGGACACTGGCACTGAGAACGTCGACCACAACTGGCCCAACAGGATAAAGAAGATCAGTGTCACCTGCTGAAATGAGAACAGATCGAAGGTGAAGCTCGACACGAGAATTGCGGCCAGCATCGATCCGATCGCGTATACCTGGTCGCGCTCGCGTCGCGACCTGACGCGTCGCAATCCCGCCGCGATACCGAAGCTCACACTTCCAACCAACAGGATCATGGCAGCCGCGCCCACCACACCGCCCTGGACGACCGCCTGCAGCCACTCATTGTCCAGGAACCGGAAGGCGCCGGGCGGTGACGCACCGAGTCCGATGCCGAAAAGCGGATGTGCCCTGAATGTTTCCGATGCTGCTGCGTAGTCCTCGGTGCGGCTTAGGATGCTGGGGTCTTCTTCCGATCCCGTGATCGTGCGCCATAGCGCATCAACGGTGTCGGGAAGGAGCATGACGTACCCGACGAATCCCGCACACCCTACGACGACCGCGGTGCATATCTGTCGCACGGTGCAGGCGAACATGTAGACAAGTAGCGCGGCTCCCATGGCGAGAAGACCCGTCCGCGAGACTGCCGCCGGCATGGCGATCAACGCCATGCCGCAGGCAATGACGGACAGTACGTGCGTCACGCGGTGCGTGGCATATCGGGCGAGATGAATCGTCAAGGGGACTGCGATCGCGGCCAGCACGGAGAACTCGATTGGATGTTGGGAGGTGCCCACTGCCCGGATCGTTCCCTGGCGCCGCGACAATTCGAGGATCTGTTCGTCGAGATTGAGTACGAATCCCGGGGGCCGGAACAGGAGTCGGAGGTCGATCGCCAGGGTGCTCTGTAGGATCGCGACGAGGCAGGCAAATGCCAGTCCCGTTGCGAGGCATCCGAGTATGAAGGTCCGCTGCCGGATCGTCTTGACGCGATCGAGTGCATAAAGCGCTACCCCGACATTGGCCGTCAGGTTGATGATGGCACGGGTCTTGTTTGATTCGACGAGGGTGTTTCCCACGTGGAGCAGGCCGACGGCGTAGATCACGAGATTGAGCAGGAAGTACAGGACCAGCAGGACAGCGCCGGGATTTATCGTGTGGCGGGCAGGCATTCGTCGAACCAGGACGAATCCGAGGATCGTGAGCGCGAATAGCGCGACCGCGACCATTCGTGCTGGCGAACCGTTGCTCTTCAGTGGGCCTGGCAGAACGACGAACGCCGGCAGTATCGGGATGAGAAGGCATAGAAATCCGAGAAGCCACGGAGTCCGCTCTCGTAGTCCGTTACCGGGGGCAACATCCTGCTCGGTATCGGTGGGCGACAGTGAGCCTGTTGCGGTCATGAGGTGTCTGTGGAGCTCGAGGTGGCCCGAGTGTTCCCGTTCGAGCCTTGGCTGGACAGCTGGGGGCCACCGGGTCTGACGGCGGCGCTATCCACCATGTTGGCGTCGGGGGGACGCGCCTGCGTCCTACGGCGGCGGCTGAGCAGGACGTCGGCAACGACAGTGACCAACACTGAAAGTCCGGCTCCGGCAACGAACAGCGCCATAGTGGAACGGGTACGGGTCGGCATCGCACCTATGGGGTCGCCAGGCGGGGACACCACGAACGACGACACCATCTGGTCGTCGGGCACGTTGGCCTGCTGTTGCAGGGTCCGCAGGGTCACTTCGGTCTGTGCTGTGACCAACTCGAGCGTCTTGGGCACTGTGGCGGGGTCCGGAGAGGACGCTTCGACCATCACGAGAGGTAGCTGAGGGTTCGGCGGAACGATCGGGAATACCTTGGCGCTGTAGTCAGGCAAGCCTCCCGCCGCGATGATCCGGCCCACGACGGCAGGATCCTTTAGACCCAACGCGGTCAGGTTGGCCACCAGAGCCGCGCCGCCGATGTCCAAGAGGCCATTTCGGCGCACCTCGTTGGACAGCGGGCCGGGTGTGTCCATCCGCACGCTGGGAGGAGAGAAACCGATGACGGTGTTCGCGTAGTACACAGGCTTCGCAGAACTGTACGCATCGTAGCTGAACCAGGTGGTGACGAGCAGCAGCGGAAGCAGGATGTACCAGCGTCGGAAACATGCTCTCGTGACGTCGAAAAGGTCCACGTCATACTCCCTCTGGACGCAGTGGCTACCGGTGGACGGATTTCGAGTTCCCACCCACGATCGACCTGCTGTGATGGGGTGGGCCAGTTTCGTCGTGTTGGTGTGCCCTGTCCAGGTCGGTGGCACGTGAGTCGACCTCGGAACCGGTGCACACCACCACCCCTGTGACGGATGTTGCAACGTCCCGCAGGCGGGCGACCGCCTGGACGAGGTCGCGACGCCGAGTCGTGCCCAGACGGATGACGATCAGTCCTCCGTCGACGCACTCCGCGAGTGACGATGCCGTGGGATTCGACAAGAGTGATCCCGCATCCAGGATCACGTTGCGGTAGCGGGAACGCAGATCGACCAGCACTCGGTCCATGACGGTCGACGCCAGAAGTTCCTCAGAGCTGTCGGTCCGGGACCCGGCAGACATCAAGTCCGGGAGCGCATTCCGTCTCACGTGGATGGCCTGGTCGATCGGCGCAGCCCCGAGTAGGACGTCAAACAAACCGGGGACGCCGTCCTGGTCTGACGCCCGTGGCTGCGTGTGGATCACGATTGCTCCCGCGCCGTCCCGAGACATTGCCTGCCCCAGACTCATCGCAACCGCAAAAGCATCGGTGTTCTCTTCGCCTGCCACACAGGCGATCATCCATATCTGGCAGTCACCGGGCGAGGTGTCTGATCCGGGTCGAGTCAATCTCAGGCGGGCCCGCAGCCGCAGGTATCCTTCGCGCTCCCGTGCATTTGTCGGGGTCGCGACGACCGACCCAATCACGGGCACGCCGGCCACCTCGGCTGCGCGATCCGGTGTCCGAAGGACGGGATCGGTTCGGCTACGGATCCACACCGCCACAGATGCCGCCACCACACCTGCCAGCAGTCCGAGAACACCGAGCAGCCACCGTCCCGGCAGGCGTTCATGCGGAATGCTCGCCGTGGACACCACACTGGTCTGCACCCTCTGCCCGTCCACGCCGGTCGGTGTCTCGAGCGTGTTGGTGTACACAATGAACTCGTCGGCGAGGGTATCGGCCAGCAGCGTCGCCTGCTCCGGTGAGGTGTCGGACACCGCAACGTCGATCAAGCTGGTCCGGGGCGGGACGATGGTCGCGTTCACCTTGGTCGCGAACTCGTCCGCGGATTCGTTCAGTCCGAGTTTGTCGACCACACGTTGGGTGACCGCATCGCTCGTCATCAGTGCCACATAGGAATTCACGCGTCCCGACACCACGTCGTCGTTCTCGTAGGCGGTCGCGGTCGTCGAGCCGTTCAGGGTGACGAGTAGCCGTGTCGAGGACACGTACTCGGTGGGAGTTGCCACCGATGCGGCAACAGCGAGGGCGACGCACACGGCGACGACAGCCGTGAACAGTCGCCAATAGCGGCTCACCGCACCGAAAAATATCGCCACGTTCATCGGGATACACCTGCCCCTTCCCTGGACGCCCAGCGTGCGTGGCCGGATGAACCGGCTCGTCCCGTTGCGGCGTGTAGACCGACGATCCCCGTGACCGGAACCGGTGGAACCAAGCTGCCTGCCTCGCGCAGCTCGTCCTCTGTGGTGGTACCGAACCGAACCGCCATGACAAACGCGTCCGAACCATCGGCGACGTCGGTCGTCGCGACAGCGGTCCGCAGCGGGGAGCAGAGCAGCACCACCCACTCGTAGCGGATGCGGAGCTCACTCACGAGGTCCGACAGGGCTTGCCGATCGACCAGGCCGATCGGCAAGCCTCTCGTGTCGCCCGTCGTCAGCAACGGTCCGTGGGGACCCTCGAACACCACAGTCGCCACGGATGCGCGGCCAAGCAGCACGTCCGCGACGCCGGGCCGGCCCGGGTCGCCCGTCAGCCGTGTCAGATTGCCCGAACCGAGGTCGAGATCGACGAGGATCACCGAGTGGCCTCGACCGTACATGGCGGCAGCAAGGGCGAGCGCTACCTCGATGGCGGCGGTCCCGGTCGAAGGCTCGCAAATGGCGATGACGCCGCTGTCGTTGTCGCCGAGTGCGGTTCGCAGTCGGCGCCACAGCATGCCGGCGTCGTCGGCGACCGAACCCGATCGACGCGAGCCGATGGTCCCGAGGACGGGCAGGCCGCAGATCCGAGCGGCGTCCCGAGGATCGCGCACCGAACGATCGAAGATCGAACGCAGCACCGCACCAAGCGCCCCGAGCAGTGCGCCTGCCGCCGTGGCTCCCAGCAGGACCCACGCCACCGGTACCCCCCATGCGAAGGCATGAGCCGGTGTGTCGGGCGAATCGATGACGACGAGTTCGGCGCGAGGCACGAGTGATTCCGGCACCGCCTCGAGTGCCCGCACGGACTGCGAGAGCACGGACACCGCCGCATCTGCGGCCCTTTCGGCCTCTGTCGCGGTCGAGGCGGTGACGGTGAGGTCGATCAGCACGGTGCCCGGACGGGCCGAGACGGACACGTTCTGGGCGAATTGGTCAGGGAGCATGTCGATGCTGCCGTAGTCGACAACCCTTTCGGCAAAGTCGGAACTACGGGCCAGCTGCGCGTAGGTCCGCGCGCGATTCTGAGCATACGAGTCGCCCCCGTCGACGACGAGGCTGATGTCGCCGGGGGTACGGATGAAGAGGGTGGCGCTCGACCGGTACGTCGGCGGGACCAGGAGCAGGAGCACGACGGCGGCCCCCAACCCGAGCAGCGCTCCGCCCGCAACCAGTCGCCAGCGTGCCCGCAGGATGCAAAGGTAGTCGGTCACCACGGCATTCACGGTTGCTCCCCGACACGGTTGGCTCCGACACCGTGGGCTCGAAGGGCCGCCGCCAGTCCGTCCGCGAATCGTCGGACACCGGTCGTGTTCGGGTGTATGCCGTCCGGACCGAGCAGCGCCGTGGTGTCCTCACTGGAGAACGTCTCGGCAACGGGGTCGAGGAACAGCACACCTGCAGCCGCAGGGTCGGCCTTGAGACTCGCCATGAACTCGTCGTTGAAACCCAAGTCATCGTCGGGGTGGGCGAGATAGCGCGGCCGGAGCACTATCAGGGTTGCCTGGGGCCAGGCACGACGCGCCTCGGTGATCGTATGGATCATCGCCTTGCGGACGTCGTCCCTCGGGGGGAACAGGTCGTTGCGTCCGCCGTCGAGGACGACGACGTCGGGTGCGTAGCGGGTGGTCAGCGTCGGGATGCGTTCGGCGAACGAGGTGGACGCGCCGACACCGGAGTCGACGGGAAAGCGGTTGGCGGGACCCCCGCTGATGTAGCCGGTGCCGACGACAGCCGACAGTGCACACAACCGATCGATCTGGGTCGCAGCGAGGCAGCCGTAGGAGAGTTCGGCGACACCGGGGCCAGCAGTATAGGAATCGCCGAGGAACAGAACGGCAGGGGGGAATTCGGTTCCGGCGCCGTGCTGCTGGACTACACGGTTGGGGGAGTTGGCGGTGGCGGGGGCAAAGATCTCGGGGGTGAGGATGACTGTGGTGCCGATCAGCAGTGGTACCGCGGCTGCCAGCAGTGCCACGCCCTGTCGCCGCCTCACCGGTGTACCACCGAACGGATCCAGTCGATCATCCTGTCCGCGAGAACGGACTGTCCCTCGTCGGTCGGGGCCGACATCTCAGGCTGCATCAGATCGGCGGTCAGCCAGGGCGGGTCCGAAGCGTCGGTGTACGGCACGCCCAGGGCCTGCGCCACCGAGCGAACCTCGTTGGACACCCAGGTCACTTCCGCCGGTGCCGGCGCCGCGTACCAGGTCGGCCCCACGACCAGGGGCCGTTCGCCGCCGAGGACGACCTTCCGGATCGCGTCGGTGGCCCCAACCTCGATCGGTCCGGCGGGGACCGGCCCGGCCTCGTCCGGTTCGGGGTCGGCGAATCCGGTGTCCTCGAGTCCACCGACGATCAGGATGATGTCGGGTCGCGATGCCCTCGCTCGGTCCACCTGATAGGTGAACGCGTGCCCGCCGGCGCCGTCGGCCGCGTAGCCGGACCCGGGCAGCGCGAAGTTCGAGACCGTCCATCCTGTGCGGTCGGCCATCAGGGTGGGCCACACCTCCCTGTTCCGGCTGCCGGCGGAGTAGTCGTCTCCGACCACCGCGATGTGCAGGCGGGTCGTCGTCGCCGCTGATCCGTCTCCCGATCTGTTGATCGAGGTCGTCACGAGGGCGCTCGCCAGGACAAGGGCCGCCGCCGCCGCGGTGAGGGCGACGGCACGGGGAACCGTTCGGAACGTCATGACCGGTTCGCGATCACATCGGCATAGGTTTCGGACAGTTGCCCAGCGATGGCACCCATCCCGAAGTCCCGCCGAGCGATCGACCGTCCGCGGGCGCCCATCTCGGCTGCCCGGGTCGAGTCCGCGAGCAACGAGCGAACCGCCTCCGCCATCGCGGATGGTGTTGGAGCTGCGATGATTCCGCAGTGAGCGCGGATCACGGTCGCCGCGAGTCCGCAGTCGTTCGACACCACGACAGGTATACCCACGGCCATCGCCTCGAGCACCGCCATTGGGTACGGCTCTCGGGCCGAGGGGAGCACGAACACACTCGCCGCCGCCATCCGGTGCGGAACCTGCGCCGAGTCGAGCGCACCCTCCCACCTGATCCGTGGATCGGATCCGATGGCCGTGCGGACCGCCGCCCCCTCGCCCTCGTCGGGTCCGACCAGTGTGAACCGGGCCCGGACGTCGTCCTCCAGGAGCGCGTGTGCCATGCGGACGAATGTGGTGGGTCGCTTGCGCCGGTGGAGGCGGGCCGCGAAGAGCACTTCCGGCATCGCGGCGTTGGTGGCGGCGCGGGGCAACCGCGGCACACCGTTGCGCAGGTTGACCAGTCGAAGCCCGTTGCCCCCGACCGACATCAATCCGTCGCATTCGTCGGACGTCAGGTAGAAGACGGTACCGGCGTCGTGGAGCACCCGCCGGGTCCAGACGGCATCGAGGGGGCGCGCGAGCGGGTGCCTGGACGGCGCGACCATTCCGTGTGTCTGCAGGACATACGGAATTCGGTGCCGCCGGGCAGCCAGTGCGACGGGGAGCACGACGAGATCCCGCCCGAAATGGATGTGGACCAGATCGAATCCGCGACGGTGCCGACGGAACCACCGGTGCAGTCCGGGGGCGCCGTGACCCGCGAATCCGGTCCCGGGTAGCAGGGTCCGGGACGGGAACAGGCGGACCGGTACACCGTCGACCTCGGTGGGGACGGTCGAGTACCCCCGCGTGGCACCCGCGAGGAGGGGGTCCACTCCTGTCGACTCGAGCGCGGCGCACTGGTTCAGCGCCACGCGAGCCGGACCACCGTACGCGCCGTCCGGGCTGATCAGCGTAACCACCTGAAGTATCCGCACCGCGCTCAGCCGGCCGTGACACTTGCCTGAGGCGGGCGGACGAGGCTGTCGGGCGGGATGTCCGTGGACACCACCGAGGTGGCACCGACCACCGCGTTGCTGCCCACCGTCACCCCGCGCAAGATCACCGACCGCGTGCACACCCATGCACCGTCCTCAATCACGATCGGCGCATTGTCGTACTCGAATACCGGCGAGAACCGGTCGTGACTGCCGGTGCACAAGTAGGCATGCGGCGAGATGCAGACATTCGACCCGATCGCGATCCGGTCAACGTTGTACAGGTCTGCCCCTGTCCCGATCCAGGAATCGCATCCGATCGACAGTTTCCACGGCCATTGCACGTTCACTCGGTGCTTGATCAGCACGCCGCACCCAATGTCGGCTCCGAACCACCGCAACAGCGCGCAGCGAACCCGGTTCGGGCACCAGACCTGGGTAAACACCAGAGTCGAGGTTGCTACCCACAGTGCCTGGGGAAGCGCGCCGCGGCCCTTGTCGTAGGAACGACGGCGCAGTGCTGCCAACGATCTCGTCGATCGCGAATCAGTCATGCGCACCTCCCCGCCGATGAGCGGTTGGTTCAGCAACCAACGTTACGAGATCGGCCCCCAACCGTGTCAAGAGTCGCTATTGTTTTGAGGTTGGACTCCGCGGATCAGGCCGGCTTGCATGGGGCGTGGAGGGGTGAGCCCATGACCGATATCGGAATGGCTCCCGGCCGCACGTATAGCGAGCGGCAGGAGGAGCGCAGGGCTGCCGTGGGGCGGGTACTGGTGTTCGTGCTCGGGGCCAGCTCGCTCGTGCCAATCGCGAACTTCACTGTCACTGGGTTGTCCCTGGTTTGCCTGGTGTTGGTCCCCGCGTTCCTGCTGCTGACGCACCGCGGAGTCGATCTGCTTCCGCTTGTTCTCGCGGCGCTCGGGTGGGTCTCGTTCATCGCCGCGTGCCTGATCAACGAGGTCAGCCTGCTGTGGCCCAATGCTGTTGCTCCGGCAGCGTTCTCGCTGTATCTGATCGGGTTGACCGTGATCACCGGCCGCCGACTTGACGAAATCGCGACCGCGCTTGCGGGCATCGCCGCGGGCACGGTGGTCTTCTTTCTGCTGCGCGGCATCGAACTGACCAGGACCGGCAGATTCCTCGACCTGTGGAAGTATGGCATCGCGCAGGCGGTGACGATCCTTCTGTTGTTCGTGATGACCAAGTTCGTCAGGGCGCCTCGGTGGGCGTTCCCGACGGTACTCGTCGTGGTGGGTCTGGCCAGTCTCGGCCTAAACTACCGGTCACATGCGCTGGTGTGTCTGATATCCGCGGCGATCGTGGGCACCCGTCAGGTCCTAGGCACCAGAATCGCACGCGGGTGGCAGCTCGCAGGGATCGCGGTGTTCGGGATGCTCTTTGCGTACCTGATGCCGATCGTCGCCCGGACCGGTCTGTTCGGTTCTGCTCTGCAGCACAAGACGATCGAGCAGCAGGCTACGGGTCTGCCGATCCTGCTGGCGGGCCGCACAGAGCCCCCCATGACGCTGACCGCGATCCTTGAGCGGCCACTGCTCGGGTGGGGAAGTGCAGAGAAGCTGACGCCGGAGGTGTATACCGCGGCCGAACACCTCGCGGTGCGCATGGGCTTCCCGGAGACTTTCCCGTTCGATGCCTACTGGCGGCTGCCGGTGCAGGAGTACTCCGCGCTCCACTCCGTGCTGCTCGGATCGTGGGCCGAGGGCGGCCTGCTCGCGATCCTGTTGCCGATGTGGCTTCTCGTCGCATGTGCCGGCCTGATATGGAACTGTGACCGTTACGGAATCTGGCTTCCGCTGGTGGTAGTCATTGCAGTGCAGGGGATCTGGGACCTGCTCTACGAGCCGTGGAACTACAACAGCCTTCCCGTGTTTGGCTGCATCGCGTTGTTCTTCCTGGCCGGACATTTTCCGTCGAGGTCGGACATCGACCGGCACCCGCCGTGAGCAGGCCTCTCGGCCCGTTCTTGCCGCGGGTAAGTGTCGTCATCCCGACGACGGGGAGGGACACGCTCACACGTGCGGTGCAGTCGGCTCTCGATCAGTCGTATCCGGTGGCCGAGATTGTCGTCGTCGCAGACACCGACGTCCAACTGCGCCTGCCGGTCGAGGGGCGCGTGGTCGTGGTCCGGACGGCCCCCGGAGGGCGGTCCGGGCAACACAGACAGCGAGGGATCGATGCCGCGAGCGGGACTGTGATCGCACTGCTCGACGACGACGACGAGTGGCACCGGGACAAGCTCGCACGTCAGTTCCGGCAAGTCGAAGCGTACGCCGGGGCGCGATGGGTGGTCGCGTCACGTGTGCTCGTCGAGGGTCCCGGAGTGCGTCGGGTCTGGCCGCGGCGATTGATCGACCCGCACGAGTCGGTGACCGAGTACCTGTTCCGCTTCACCGACCTGCGAGTCGGCGGAGCGATGCTGCAGACCTCCACGCTCTGCTTCCCAACCGAGATCGGACGTGCGGTGCCGTGGGACGACGACGGGGACGCGCCGCACGACGAGCCGAGTTGGTTGAGGCGCGTGCAGGCGGCGATGCCCGGGTTGGTCGTCATTCAACTACCGGAACCGCTCGGGACCTACCATGTCGGTGGTCACTCCCTGTCCCGTAGCGCCCGGGACCGTACCGACGAATACGTCGACTGGGGACTGCGTCATCTGGGCAGCGAGTCGCCGCGGGTGCGCGGCGACTACCTGTGCACCAGCCCGGTCAGCGCGGCGGTCTCGGCCCGCTCGATCGCAGGAGTGCGGCGGTCGGTCGCGGCGGCCTGGCGGCACGGCCGTCCGGGGCCGTGGGCACTGGCCTATGCCGGGCTCAACGCCGTCCGGATCGTGATGCTGAAGGTCCTCCGCGAATGACCGTCGAGTCCGGCAGGTTGGCCCCCGGGGAGCGTCGTGCCCTGGTGCGAAGCACCGTGTATCGCATCGTCGGCACCCCATTCGTCGCTGCCCTCGGATTGGCGAACACTGCGATCATCGTCCGGGAGACCGGCGAGGCCGTGTACGGGTTGGTCGCGCTCGTGGCGACCGTGACGTTGCTGTTCCCGTTCGCGGACCTCGGTATCGGCGCGGTCGTGCTGACCGCGAGTGCGCAGTTGACCGGCCCGGACCGGGATCCCGCAGCGGTGGACGTCATTCGGCGCGCATACCGGGTATTGGCCGGGGTCGCGCTGGGACTGTGCGTCGCGGCGGGTGTGGTGATGGCGACGGACACCTGGGGAATCCTCGTCGGCCTTTCGACCGGACCGGACGATCGGTGGGCGATCACGGTCGCCGCCGTGATCTTCGCGCTCACGGTCCCGGGCGGACTTGGTGTCCGGATCCTGATCGGGATCGACCGGAACCAGCTGGCGACCCTCGTGATGATGAGCAGCGCGGCATTCGCCCTGCTCGTCACCGCGGTGCTCTGGGTGCTCGGCGCCGAGGGGATCTGGTACGTCCTGTCCTCGCTCGGCGGGGTGCTCATCGCGCATGTCTTCGGAACTGTGCTGGCGCTGTCGCTGTCCGGTCTCGGGTGGTCGGCATTCGCCGCGGTTGGCGAGCATCGGCCACGCCTGTTGGAGGGCAGTCTCTGGCTGTTCCTCGTCGGGGTGGGGTTGCCGATCGGGCTGCAGACCGGCAGGCTCCTCCTCGCACACCTGTCCACGGCGGAGGAGTTGTCCCGGTACGCGCTGACGGCGCAGATGTACGGCGCCGGGTGGGTGGTCCTGTCGACCGCAGCTCTTGCTTACTGGCCGGTCTTCGTCAAGCGTCGCGGCGCGACCAGGGAGACAGTTCGTATGTGGTGGCGGCTGGTAGCGCTGTGCGCGGTCACGGCGGCAGTCGGTGCGGCAGGGCTTACGCTGTTCGGGCCGTGGGTGGCATCAGTGCTGTCCGGCGGGCACATCGAGGTCTCGGCTGGCCTGGCGCTGGGGTTCGGTGTGCTGTTGGTCGCCCAGGCGCTTCATCTGCCGGCCAGCGTGCTGTTGACGCGGCCGCGTGAGGCGAGGTGGCAGGCCGGTTGGGTGGCGGTGATGGCGGTGATCAGCCTTGGGTTGGGTGCGGCAGCGGCCGGTCCGCTCGGAGCGATCGGGGTGGTGTGCGCTGCGGCGCTCGGTGTCGTTGTGGCGCAGGTAGTTCCGGATCTGATGTGGGCACCCAAACTTGTTCGGCGGCGGCCTGCCGATCAGTCGTGAGCCGGTGGTCGGTCTCGGAACAGGGGCTGTGCGAGCGGGGCAACCATGGTCTCGCCGGCCGCGACGTCGTGAACGACGGTGGCGTTCGCACCGACGGTCACTCCGTCATGCAGCGTGATCGGGCCCAGCACCACCGCACCCGCCCCGACCCGGACGTGGTCGCCGAGGGTGGGACGCCCGGTGGCATCGTGACCGATGGTGACCTGTTGATTGATCCAGCAGTGACTTCCGATGGATTCCGCGGTGACGATCGTTCCGACACCGTGCTGGATGAACAGGGCCGGCCCGATCCGGGCCGCGTCGAGCGTCAGGGTGCGCTCAGGGCGATAGAGGGTCCGCAGCAGCATTCGTGAGAGTGGGTGCAGGTCGTCGAGTCGATAGTGGACGAGGGTGCGAAACTCGGGAAGTGCGCCCGCCAGGTAGGAGAAGCGGGAGTATCTGTCGAGCGCACTGAGGTGGTCGGCGTTGATGCACTCGATCCACCAGTCGACGTCCGCGACGACCATGTCGGCCTCGTCCGACCGAGTTGCACTCCACCACAGCGGGTACGCCCAGATTCGGGCGAACCGCAGCAGCATCTCCTGCCGGTGCGTGAGCAGGAGTCTTCTGGTGAGTTCGCTGATGTGGTGGGACGGTGCTGACCGCATCAGCAGCCTCTTTGCAGAAAGGATTTCACATAGCCGGCGGTCTGGTAGATGTACTCGAATGCCCACCTGAGTGGGGATGTGGCGCCCGGGCTCGCGACCATGGTCAACGCTCCGTCGTAACAACGCTCAAGTATGTACCTTGCCCGGGAGATGTGCGGAGTGGCGGTGACCACGATGACATGCTGCCACTGGTGCTCTGCTGCCATTCGCCGAAGTGCCCGCGCTTCGCCTTGAGTTGTCGGCGGATCGGGAACGAAGCAGGTCAACTCAATTCCCGGTTGTGGGGTTCGGCATGCTTGTGTCAACCAGGTGTTGTCTGGCCCGTATGGATCCGAAAGAACTACTTGTGGCGCCCACCCCTCGACTCCCAGTTCGATCCCGTACGGAAAGCGACTCCAGTCGTATCCACCCAGAACGAGTATCGCGTCTGCGGGCCGTAGGGGATCGGCCTGCGGTCGTATGTACACCGGGAGTCCACAGGTGACTATGGCAACCACCATGGCGCAGAATGCGGACAGAATGCGCCGGCGTCGGCGTGTGCCGCCGGAGATCCGACGCTGGCCGCGTACGTGCTGCTCTTCATCGTTCACGCTTCCCACCACGCCAGTCATCGGTGGCCGCCGATCGGACGCGTCGACCCTCTGGAGACATCGCACCAAACCATTGACCAGGGTATACCGTCGACATGGAGACCGCCCTCAACTCGACCCGTGGCTGTGGAGGCATCCATGCAAATCACATCGAGACGGCCATGAGTGCCATTGCATTCGATCGATCGAACCGACTGCAGGACCGACTGCACGAGCTGGTTCCGGGCGGTGCGCACACCTATGCGCGTGGGGCCGACCAGTACCCCGAGCGCATGGCGCCGATAGTGGCCGGCGGGTCGGGTGCCATGGTGTGGGATGTCGATGGAAACCGGTACGTCGAATACGGAATGGGTCTGCGGTCGGTGACCCTCGGGCACGGCTACCGGCCGGTGGTGGAGGCGGTCTGCTCGGCGATCGCGAACGGAACGAACTTCACCCGGCCGACCGAACTTGAAGTGCTTGCGGCCGAGGATTTTCTCCGAATCGTTCCAGGCGCAGACATGGTGAAATTCGCGAAGAACGGTTCTGATGCGACCACCGCGGCAGTCCGGTTGGCGCGCGCGTACACCGGTCGCGAACTGGTCGCAATCTGCGACCAGCCCTTTTACTCCACCGACGACTGGTTCATCGGCAGCACCGAGATGGACAGCGGAATTCCCGACGAGGTCGCTGCACGCACAGTTCGATTCCATTACAACGATCTCTCTTCGCTCGCCACCGTGCTCGATGCGGCGCCGGTTGCCTGCGTGGTGCTCGAAGCCGCGACCGCGCTTGCCGAGCCGGCACCTGGATTCCTCGAAGGCGTGCGCGCTCTGTGTGATCGACACGGCTCGGTACTCGTCTTCGACGAGATGATCACCGGTTTCCGTTGGTCGGAGCATGGCGCTCAGGCCACCTACGGAGTTCGACCGGACCTGTCGACATGGGGAAAGGCGATGGGCAACGGGTTCCCCATTGCGGCGCTCGCCGGCCGACGCGAGTTGATGGAACTCGGCGGACTGAGAACCGACCGGGATCGGGTCTTCCTGCTTTCCACCACGCAGGGGCCCGAGACCGGTGCCCTGGCGGCATTCCGAGCCGTGGTCGCGGCATACGAACGTGAACGGCCGATCGAGCGAATGGAGCAGATCGGGACGGTCCTCGCCGACCGGGTCAACGCGGTGGCCGCTGAGCGAGGTTTGTCGCGGTACTTCCAGGTGACAGGTCGGCCCTCGTGCCTGATCTTTGTGACTTCGGGGCCGGACCTCGTTCCGTCGCAGGAATTTCGCACCCTCTTCCTCCAGGAGATGATCCAGCACGGTGTGCTCGGACAGTCGTTTGTCGTTTCGGCTGCGCACACCGACGAGAACATCGAGCACACCGTGACGGCAGTCAGGGATGCGCTCCTGGTTTATGCGCGAGCGTTGGACTCGGGCGGGGTCGAGGGGCTGCTGCGGGGCCGGCCGGTTGCACCCGCCCTCCGGCGTCGGGCAGACCCACGCCGAATGTGAAGGACTCCGGTACCTACGTTCAGGTTCGTTCGAGTCGGCGCGACTCGACCAACTCGAAGACATGCGCGAAAGCCTCTTTGCTGGAGTCGATCTGGATTCTGGCTCGTGCGCGAAGCGCGCTTCGCGCATCCGCTGCCTGCGCCCACGCCGAACGGATGGAACTGGTCAGTCGCTGAGCGAGCTGTGGATCATTGAGATCGACCAACTCCAGTCCTCCTCCGAACATGTCGCCGAGTCCGACGAACTTGGCGTCGTAGTAGGGCGTTGACGACAGTGCCACTACCGGAATTCCTTGTGACAGTGCGAACACCGCGAGGTGGTAGGCGCCCGTGACGACGATGCGGCAGGTTGACACGCGGCGTGCCACGGCGAGTGGATGTACGAAGCGGCCGAGCGGTCGCACAAGTCCGGGGGCATGGCGGACGAGTGGCAGTGTCGAGCGGCGATCCTCGGAGCCGTTCTCCGAGATGACGAGTGGCGCGATTCCGGCGCCGAGGTCGCGGGCCAGCCCCCGAATCACCAGTCCGACAGTGCTTTGGCTTCCTGTTGCCACCGAGGAGTATCCGGCCACACGAAGGCAGAACCCGAGCTTTGTGCCGATACTGTCCGTTCGTGCGGCGTACGCGAGTTCGATCGCATCGTCGCCGCTCACCATCGTGCGATCAGTCGGCATTCCGATCTGGTCGAGCAATCCGGGCCCGTTCACCCGTTCACGCAGTGCGAAGAAGCCCACATGGGGCAGCGTCGCAGCCACACGCGCCATGAGTGCAGGGTCGTTGATGGGGCCGAAGCCCTGCCCGACGAGAGCGACAGGAACGTCATGGCTGCGGGCGTAGTCGATCAAGCCCATGGCGCGGCGGGTCTGGATGACATCCGCGTCCGTCAAGTAGCCGCCGCCCAGGCACAAGACCAAAGAGGCGCTCCGCACAGCCGCTGCACAGCCGTCGGGGATGTGACCGTCGGCGTCGGGTGGAAGCATGGTCGGACGGGACCCGATGACCTCTCGGAGCCTGCACATGGTGCTCCGGATCTTCCGTTGAATTCTGTCTGCCGTCATGGTCGACAGGAGAATCGCAGGTCCGGCCATTCTGGATCCGAGCCGTGCGGCGGCCAGTTCGATACGACCGGGCTCAGCCCATGGCCTTGTGTCGTGCCCGGTAATTCCCTGGGCATCTGGGAAGTACGCGGACAGGAGTGCCGGGGTCTCCGTGAGAACACCGATGCGTGCGTTTGGCCAGCGCTCGCGGATTCGTCTGATTGTGACTGCCATCATCGCCAGGTCACCGTTGTTGCGCAGCCAGTATTCGCTGTTCTCGATGACGACTCGGATCTCGGAGTCGTGTTCGTCGTCATGTGTGGTGTGGCAGGACGACATCTGTTCCCCCTAAGTGTGATTGGCAACGTCGACCCCCGATGTCATTTCGTGCGGGTTCGCGAACGGATATGCCTCGGACGTGGGCTGGATCCTGGATCGGCCAGTCGATCAGCCAGCGTCCGCTCAGAGTTGGCAACTGGCGCTCCAATTCCGGCAGCAGGTCGGGCACTGTCAGCAACACTCGATCAGGATCGGTGGCGAGCAGTTGCGCGGGGGAGACGATGGGGATGTCGGTACCAGGCATGCGCCGGCCCTGCTTGGCCTCGGAGGCATCGGCGACCGCGTAGATCAGTCGGTGATCGAGCGCAGCACGGTGCAGCAGCGACACCGCCCGGGAGGCGGCTCCGTAGGCGAGGACACGCCGGTGGTCGCCAGCCATCGACTCGAGCCAGCCATGGAGGGCTGTGACCTGTTCGTCCGCAGCACCTTGCAGCTGTCGGACAGTAGCCGGATCGGTCACGCCGAAAGTGCTCTCCTCCCGCAGGATCTGCCGAACGGTGACGGATACTGCCGCGTCGCTGCCGTGCCGCGCGGCTGCCAGCGTGGTACCGCCGTAGAGCGGGAACTCCCAAGCGTCGGCGATGCGCATACCGACGTCGTCGAGCAATCGTGACAGTGCGGTCATCGAGTAGTAGGCGAAGTGACCGTGTCGCAGCGCATTCCACTGTCTATGTCGAATGATCGTCTGCAGGGAATGGAACTGGACGAGCAGGACGCCGTCCTCGGCGGTTGCCTTCGCGCGATCACGGAAGGCGCGACGCTGGTTCGGCTCGTGCATGAGACCGAAGCAGTCGAGGACCAGCGAGGCCGGGGTGTCGGGATCGGCCGCGCGAAATCCCCGTTCGGTGAGCAGGGGCAGCCAGCTTCCGCCGTGCGGGCTGCCGAACTCGAGCACTGTGTCGCCGCGCAACCATCCTGCTCGCTCGAGGGTGCTGACCGCGTCAGCTGCTTGGTCTTTCAATGCCTGCGGCTCGACACCGCGTGGTTCGTCGGTGGTTGTGTCGTCCTCGGCGAGTTGGGCGAGCCCGCAGTCACGGCACAGTTCCATCGCCAACGGGTGGGACGCCTCGTCCGGAGATACCGGGGTCGAAGCGAGCGGAAAGTGATCCGCGGCCGGCACACGACCGAGGTCGAGTACCCGGTCGGTGGCGGTGGATCCGCACCCTCGGCATTGCATCACGTTCCTCCGATGTCGCCGGATCGGTGGAATCGAGGGCCGTGGGGGAGCAGGATGGGCGTATGCACGTCGAAAAGGCCGACCTCGCAGATGTTCTGGTGTTCCGCCCCGAGCCGTTCCGGGATGACAGGGGGCTGTTCACTCGCACGTTCGATGCGCGGGTAGGCGAGCAGGCAGGGGTCGAGACGGCGGCCTTCGTTCAGGATTCGCAGTCTCGCTCGGTGCTCGGCGTTATCCGTGGAATGCATGGACGTTCGGGGCGAGGTGAAGCCAAGTTGGTGCGTTGCGCGAACGGGGCGGTGCACGACGTGCTGGTGGACATCCGTCGAGAGTCGCCGACCTTCGGCGCGCAGCAGGCCTTCATGCTCGACGACGTCGAGTTCCGGCACCTGTACGTCCCGCCGGGGTTCCTTCACGGTTTCCAGGCGCTGACCCCGACCGCGGACGTCTGCTATCGGATCGACCGGCCACACGACCCCGCCGAGGACGTTGCCGTTGCCTACGACGACCCCGACCTCGGCATCGACTGGCCGTTGCCGGTCACTCTTGTCAGCGGGAGGGACGCCAGTGCCGGTCGTTGGTCGGACCTTCTCGAGACACTCTGACAATGACACGTCGCTGACCTCAGCCATGGCGAGCGCCGACGGTCTGGAATCGGAGTGACTGGTCGACAAGCCCTGATGTCCTGAGGTTTTCGAGGTGTGCAAGTCGGACGAATCGCCGGGTGAAGTCCGCTTCGGTCAAGCCTGCGGCCAGGTACTCCCGGCAGAGTTCGGCGGCACCGTCCGGGATGCTCCACGCCGCCTCGAAGCCCAGCGCGCGGCGGATGGCCGAGAAGTCCACCCGGTACGAACGCAGGTCGGGTCCGCTCTCCCCGGTGATCAGCAGCCTCGACCCCGGCACCACGTCGACCACGGCTGCGGCGATCTGCGCGACGGTGAGGTTGTTTGCTTCCGTGCCGACGTTGAACGCCGAGCAGTGCACAGCGTCGATCGGCGCGACCAGGGCTCGGGCAAACGCCGACGCGATGTCGCGCGCGTGCACCAGCGGCCGCCACGGCGTTCCGTCGGAGAGCACCCGAACCTCGCCTGTGAGTACGGCATGCCCGACGAGATTGTTCAGCACGATGTCCGCACGCAGTCGCGGTGAGAATCCGAAAGCGGTTGCGTTGCGCAGGAACACGGGGGAAAACCCGGAGTCGGCGAAGGTCGCGACGTCGTCCTCGACCCGGACCTTGCTCTCCGCGTACGGCGTCAACGGGTGCAGCGGCGCGCTCTCGGTGACGAGGTCCTCGCCCCCCGCGCCGTACACGGAACAGGTGGACGCGTACAGGAAGCGCCGGACGCCGGCATGCTTGGCGAGTCGCGCGAGGCGAACGGACGCATGGTGGTTGATGTCGTAGGTGATCCGGGGCGCGAGGGCCCCGAGCGGATCGTTCGACAGCGCCGCCAGGTGGATCACGGCGTCGAATCCCGACAGCTGGCTCTCGCTGACATCACGGATGTCGACCTCGATGCCCGGGGGGTCGGCGGGTGCCGACCCGAGAACGCAGTCGGCGAACAGTCCGGAGTCGAGTCCGACCACGTCGTGGCCGGCCATGCGCAGAACCGGGACCATGACGGTGCCGAGGTAGCCCTGGTGACCGGTGACGAGAACCCTCATGTCACACCCCTCCGAATCGGATCATCGACTTTTCCATCACGAACGCCTCGGCGAGCGTTCGATGACACTGCACCCCGCGCAGGCGTGCGAGGCCGAGGAAGGCGCTCTCGTCGAACCAGTCGTGCTCGGCCTGTGACGGGTAGTGCTTGAGCAGGACACGGGCCTTCTCCTCCGCGACCTTCTTGGTGAGTGGGTGGAACACCGTCGGCCGGGGCGTGTCCGATTCCCACTTGAGGATCTCGTAGCCCAGTACGAGGTGGTCGCGGAAGACCGTCGGTACCAGCTCCGCGAGCAGCCGATGGTCCTGGTGCGCATCACCGCGTTGTGGTGCGAAGACCACATCGGGGGCAACCTCTTTCCGGAACAGCTCGAGCGCGCCCTTGATCGGACCCCAGTACTCGGGTGCGTGCCCGTCGGGGACGTCCAGGACGGTGATTTCGATATCTGCGTCCGGACACAGCGCCGCGAGTGCGTGGCGCTCCTCGATCTCGCGCCCCGAATCTTCCCCCGACAGAACGAAGGCGCGGACCCGTAGGTGCGGGATCGCCGTGGCGAGGGTCAACAGGGTGCCGCCGACCCCGATGGCGATGTCGTCGCAGTGCGCCCCGAGGGCGGCGACCTCACCGATGGTCGAGGGATGCAGGTCGATCATGGCTGTGGGACGGGTTGTGAGTGGTCCCAGACCGTCCACGGGTGGTCGCCGTGGGCGTAGCTGTCGTCGAGTTCGGCGCGCTCCTTGAAGGTGTCCGCGGGCTTCCAGAAGCCCTCGTGCCGGTAGCCGAACAGCCGGCCCTGCCCGGCGAGGGGCTGGCACACGTCCGCGACGAGGTCTCCGCCCGGCGGCAGCAGATCGAAGATCTCCTGGCTGAGCACGAAGTATCCGCCGTTCTCCCAGATCGGGAACTGGCTGATCGGGGTGATCTCCTTGATCTCGCCGTTGTCGGCGACGTTGACGCAGTGGAACGAGGACTGCGGTGGGACGACCAGGATCGACGCCGCGGCACCCGATTCGTGAAACTTCTCGACGACCAGATCGAGCGGGGCGTCGGTGAGGACGTCCGCGTAGTTGGCGAGAAAGTAGGGGTCTCCGTTCAGATGCCGGCGGACCCGGCGCAACCGTTCGCCGATGGCGGATTCGAGGCCGGTGTCGACGAATGTGATCGACCAGTCGCTGATGTCGGTGTGCAGCAACTCGACCCGGTCGTTGTGGAGTACGAAGTCGTTGGACTGCTCCTCGTGGTAGTCGAGGAAGAACTCCTTGATCTTGGCGGCTCCGTAGCCGAGGCACAGGATGAACTCGGTGTGGCCGAAATGGGCGTAGTACCGCATGATGTGCCACAGCAGCGGGCGGGGACCGACCATTTGCATGGGTTTGGGAATTTCGTCACTGCGGTCGTTGCGCATGCGCATCCCGTATCCGCCGCAGAACAGAACGACTTTCATGCTGGTCCCCTCCCGGTGGGTTGGTGGATGTCGGCAGTCGCGTCGGCTACAGCGCGGCCGGGTGCAGGCGCGGGAGGGGGAACATGAGCTCGCCGCCCCACTCGGTGATGAATCGGAGCTGTTCGGTGAGTTCCGGCTCGAGGTTCCACGGCAGCGCGAGTACGACGCCCGGGCGGTCCTTGGCTATCTGCTCGGGCTCGAGGATCGGGATCCGCGTACCCGGGGTGAATCGGCCGTGCTTGTAGGGGTTCCGGTCTACCGTGTACTCGAGCAGGTCGGTGCGGATTCCGCAGTAGTTCAGCAGGGTGTTGCCCTTGCCAGGCGCCCCGTACCCGACCACGGTCTTGCCGTGGCCTCGGCATTCGAGGAGGAATCGCAATAGGTCGTGGCGAACGGACTCCGCCAGCGGCGCGAGTCGGAGGTAGCCATCGACATCGTGCAACCCAGCCTGCTGCTCGGCTCGGAGGACCTCGCGTACCCGAGCACTCGGCGCAGCGCCGAACGAATCGGGTCGAGCCCAGATCCTGATCGACCCTCCGTGCGTCAGGAGCAATTCGACGTCGACGACCGCGAGCCCGGCGGTGGCGAGGGCCCGAGCGGCGGAAAGCAATGTGTAGTACTGGAAGTGCTCGTGATACACGGTGTCGAACTGGCCGAGCCCGACCAGGTTCAGCGCGTGGTGGACCTCGATGCTGAGCCAGCCGTCGTCGGCCAGCAGGGCGCGGAGCGACTGGGTGAAGCCGAGGAGATCCGGGATGTGCGCGTAGACGTTGTTCGCCACGACGAGATCGGCCGGCCCGTGTTCGGCACGGATCGAGGCCGCCAGATCCTGGTCGAGAAATGCGGTCCGGGTCGGCACCCGCCGGTCGCGGGCCGCCGCCCCGACGTTCACGGACGGTTCGATCCCCAGACAGGGGATTCCTGCCCGGACGACGTGCTGGAGCAGGTACCCGTCGTTGCTGGCCACCTCCACCACGAGGGAGTTGCTGTCGAGGGACAGTCGGCGTACTGCTTCGTCCACAAATTGGCGAGCGTGCTCGACCCAGGTGTCCGAGTAGGACGAGAAGTATGCGTACTCGGTGAAGGTGTCTTCCGGTGTGATCAGCGCCGGAATCTGCAGCAGCAGGCAGTCCGGGCAGAGGCGCAGGTGCAGCGGGTATGTGGGCTCGGGGTCGTCGAGCTCGGCGGCGGTGAGAAACCGCTCGCACGGCGGCGTCGCGCCTAGGTCGAGGACGCTCAGGAGGCGGTCCGAGTCGCACAGTCTGCACCGCATTCGCCTGTCTTCCCCTCGTCCGGACCTTCGGCTGGTGGACTCCGTCAAACTAACCACACTTCGGACCCGCTTTCAAGGGCAATTAAGTACTTGAAGTTTGTTTAACCTGGCCTTTCTATTGATTGAGTTGGTAATTGAAGGCAGTGGGTGGAACAGGGAATTTGGCATTCGGTTATGTCACCCCAGTGGTGTGAATACACGGTTATGGTGGATCTGCTGTGACCGGATCGGGAGCTGTCGCGAGCCGTGGGGAAACCCGTTCCGGGGAGGGAGCGTGGTTGAAATGCGGTCAGGGGAGATTGAGTTCGTCGAACTCGGTGAAACCTTCGTGGGGGGCCTGCCGGTGCGAAGTCCCAAGCGTCCGTTGGGGATGCTGCGGGATCCGAACCTCGAGCGAGCCTGGTCCGCGGTCCTCGGGCAGAACCCGCCGGGACCGCTGGCGTCCATCTACACCGATCATGCCGCCGAGGCCGGATCGTTCTACACCCAGGTCGTGGGCTACCGGTGCGAGTCGATCGGGGACGTGATGCGTGGCCATGTCATGGCCAGGGTTCCGGGCGGACGGTACGCGCGGTTCTTTTCGACTGGAGAATTTCCCGACGTCGTGAGCAACCTGTGGCAGCAGGTGCGCGAGGCGGAGGACGCGGGGCAACTCGACCGCGCATTCACAGGCGCCTTCGAGTGCTATCCGCACGCGTACCGCATCGATCTCTACATCGCGGTCGGCTCACTGTCTCGGAGCAATTGTCATGGGCTTTGAGATCGTCAAATGCAGCGTGGTCGACGTCGGAGGACTGGTCTTGCCGAATGTGGATGCAGGATCGGGGGAGCGGTCGGGAGGGCTGATGGAGTTCACCCGTGAACGCATCTTGGAACGGGGTTTGGCGGAGATCGTGACGGTGTACACCCCGAACACGGAGGGCGACTCGATTGCGGTCGTCGGGTACCGGTGCGATCGTCCCGAGCATCTCGCGGAGGGGGACGTGATGGTGCGGGTTCCGGCTGGGTACTTCGCGCGGTTCGTTCCGGACGGACCTGTCGACGATCCGATCGAAGATGTGTGGAAACAGGCGGAGGTCGCGGCACGGGAAGGGAAGATCGACCGTGCCTTCGCCGAGGAAATCGAGATCACCCGCGCGCCGAGCGGGGTCGAACTCTTCATCTCGCTGACCTAGGGCGCACGCTCCGCGGATGGTCGGGTTTCCGGTTCAAGACCGAACTCGAACATTCCGAAGTTGGAGGCAGTGATGACCCGTGCACTTTCAAGTGTGATCTGTGGGGCCGAGGAGAAACTCGAAAAGACCAGCGTGTGGGACCCGCGGTCGGAATACCGATTTGTCGCGGCGCGGCCAGACGAGGAACCCGAACTGTGGTCGGCATACCTGGCCGGAGCGCTCGCGAGTTACACCAAACACGGGGTGCTCGAGGCGCTGCAGTACGAGCAGCTCCGCGACGGCAGGTCGACCACCTTGTTCTTCGTCGCGGTGGGACCGGACGGTTCGGTGAGCGGCGGGATGCGGGCACAGGGGCCGCACGCGCGGGTGGAGCAGGTCCACGCGATCAGCGAATGGGCCGGCAGGCCGGGGGAATCCGAGCTACGAGCGATGGTTGCCGACCGGCTCCCGTTCGGCGTGGTCGAGATGAAAACTGCATGGGTCGCAGACGGCGCCGTGCACCGCAAGGAACTCACCCGATCGCTCGCCGATGTCATCGTGTGGGGACTCGAATTGCTCGACGTCCAGTTCGTGTTGGGAACTGCGGCAGATCACGTGCTGAAGTTGTGGTCCTCGTCGGGAGGCGAGGTCAGCAGCCGCATACCGTCGACCCCGTACCCGGACGAGCGCTATCACACGCGAGTGATGTGGTGGGATCGGCGCAAGCTGCCCGTCGGCCCGGATGCGCACCGCCTCGCGAGGCCGGGGACCGCGGCGCACGCGGGCCGTGACGACCTCGTCGAGTTGGGTCGTTCGGTGTGACTCGGCGAGTCGTGACTGATCCATCGGGGCAACACACGGCGACGTTGTTCGACGAGCGACGGGCAGTGGACGCGCAGGCTGTGGCCGAACTTCGAGCTCGTCCGGACTGCGCCGTGTACGACACGATCGACGCGCAGCGGTCCAGCTTGCGTGCGTTGGTGCCGTCGGTGGCGCCGGTCCTGGCCGACGAAGCGCCGAGTTGGGCGTACTACCCGTGGCGCCGGTCTCTGGTCCACGTGCTCGGGCCGATGTCTTTCCGGCGGTTGCGGCTTGACCGCAACCGCAACAAGGTCACCGACCACGAGCAGCAACGCCTTGCCTCGCTCGAGGTCGGGGTGGTCGGCCTCAGTGTCGGTCACGCGGTCGCCGTGGCACTGGCACTCGAGAGTGCCTGCGGTGCAATGCGTCTTGCCGACTTCGACACCCTCGATCTGTCCAATCTCAACCGGGTTCCGGCCAGCGTGTTCGATCTCGGTGTGAACAAGGCGGTCGTGGCCGCCCACCGGATCTCGGAGATCGACCCGTACCTGAGGGTTTCGGCGTGGCCCGAGGGAGTCACCGAAGACACCATCGGTAGCTTCCTGGAGGGGCTCGATCTCGTTGTCGAGGAGTGTGATTCGCTGGACATGAAGGTGTTGGTGCGAGAGGAGGCGCGCCGCCGGGGAATTCCGGTCTTGATGGAGACCAGCGATCGTGGACTGCTCGACGTCGAGAGGTTCGACCTGGAGCCGGACCGGCCGCTGTTCCACGGGCTTCTCGGTGAGGTCTCCAGTCGATCGTTGGCCGGCCTGACGTCGAAGGAGAAGTTGCCGGCGGTATTGGGGATTCTCGGTGCAGACGAGTTGTCTCCGCGGTTGGGGGCTTCGATGGTGGAGATCGACACCACGATCTCCACCTGGCCCCAACTCGGCGGCGACGTCATGCTCGGCGGTGCCAGCGTGGCAACAGCGGTCCGGCGGTTCGGGACCGGTCGGGCGCTGCCGTCCGGTCGAGTGCGCATCGACGTGGAGGCAGCTCTCGACGGTCTGTCATCGCCCGCTCCCCAGATCGATGTCGACCGCACGGACGGGGTGCCGGTCGACTGCACGACGCAGAGCGCCGCGGATGCGGTCGTCCGTGCCGCGCACTCGGCGCCGTCCGGCGGCAACGCGCAGCCATGGCGAGTGATTGCCGGCGCGGACGATCTTCGGATCTACCTGGATCCGGACCGCACGTCGGCGATGGACGTGCAGTTCCGCGGCAGTTTCGTCGCGCTCGGAGCGGCGTTCTACAACGCGCGTGTCGCGGCCGCCGCCCACCGCATACTGGGGCCGGTCGAGGTGTTCGGCGACGGTGACGCGGTCTCGGACGGTTCGGTGCCGGTGGTGACGATGGCATTTGGTGTCGGCGCCGACGAAGTGCTCGCAAGCCGGTACGAGCGGGTGCTCGGCCGCGTCACAAACCGTAGGACGGGTGCGGTGCGGCAGGTCGATCCCGAGACGATCGGGGTGCTCGAGGCCTCGGCGCGGGACGAAGGGGCGCGCCTTGCGGTTCTCACCGATAGGGAGGACATCGCTTCGGCGGCCGAGCTGCTCGCCGTGTCCGATCGAGTGCGGTTCCTGGCGCCTCAATTGCATCGCGAAATGATGGGCGAGGTGCGCTGGGTGGGTGAGGACGTCAGCACCGGCATCGACTTCCGCTCGCTCGAGTTCGGCGCAACGGATCTCGCGGCGCTGAGCATCGTTCGCAGGGGCGATGTCACCGCGCAGCTTGCCGAGTGGCGGCTGGGTAGCGGCCTCGGGGATGCGACGCGTGATCGAGTCAATTCCAGCTCGGCTCTCGCGGCAGTGGTCATCAGTGGAATCCGGCACATCGACTACTTCCGTGGGGGGGTGGCGCTGGAGAACGTGTGGATCACATCCGAGGACGAGGGATTCGCAGTGCAGCCGGTGTCGCCGGTATTTCTGTACGGCGTACACAGGTGTGATCTCGAGGAGCTGGCCCCACAACACACCGGTGAGCTGGCCGAATGTCGGCAGGCCTTGCTTGATCTCTTCGGTGTCACCGACCAGGAGGCTCTCGCGCTCGTCCTGCGTCTGAGCCACGCGCCTCCGCCGTCGGTTCGCAGCCGCCGTCGATCGCTCCGAGTCGAAAGCTGAGGTCTTCCCGTGAAACCACGAATGCTCGAGGAACTCGTCACCTCGGTTGCCTCCCTGCTGACCGCGACTCAGGCAGAGACATGGGTGGCAAGTGCCGAGCAGGTGCTGCACGAGGTCGTCGACTACTTCGGGCTCGATGTCTGCTTCCTGCGTCGAAACGACCACGAGATCGGAGCGACGGTCTTGGTCGCCGAGTGGCCACGACGCGAGAACAAGCCCGATCCAGATCCGCTCGACATCGTATATTTTGCCGATGCCGGCCCGGAGTTCGCGAGCGCGGAAAATCTCAAGGACGTCATCCTCGCCCGTCCTGGAGGAAGCAGCACCGCGTACCAGGATCGCGTTGGGCGGGCATCGGGCATCCTTGCCGCGTCAATGGTGGCGGTGCCACTGCTCTCCGGCGAGGTGACGACCGGGACACTGGGGTTCGTCAAGTTCGGCGACCGGGAATGGAGCACGGCGGAAATCAACGTGCTCAAGGCAATTGCCGCGCTGCTCACCCAGGTCCAGGAACGTGTGCGCGCGGAAAACAGTCTGCACTACTGGGCTGACCACGACGAGCTGACCGGGCTCGCCAACCGACACTCACTGCTCGACCAGCTCAACAGTCGGATGGCGCCGGGAAGCCCGGGGCCGGTGGCGATTCTGTTCCTCGACCTGGACCGTCTCAAATCTCTCAACGACTTCCTCGGTCACTCCGCTGGGGACCGGTTCATCGTCGAGATCGGTGCGCGCCTCACCGGTCGATGTGCATCCGACGCTCTGGTGGCACGACTGGGTGGGGACGAATTCGTCGTCGTGCTCGGCGAGGGAGTGGGCGTGGACGATGCTCGCCGCGAGGCCGAGCGGATCAGCGAGATCGTCAACGAATGGGTGTTGCTCGGTAACGTCACCTTCAGTCGCAGTGCGAGTATCGGGATCGCGGTGGGGATGCCTGGTGACTGCACCGCCGCCGACCTGCTGTGGCAGGCGGACCAGGCCGTCATTGGGGCGAAAGCGCAGGGCGGCAATGCGATTGTCGCGTTCACAGAGGACATGCGCGAAGAGATCGAGATCCGGAACATCATCGAGCTCAGTCTCAAGTCGTCGATCACGGACGACTGGCTCCACCTCGTCTACCAACCGGAGGTTGATCTTCGTACCGGTGAGATCCTTGCGGTCGAAGCCCTCGTGCGGTGGGACCACCCGGTCCTGGGGTTACTGCTGCCGCAGTCGTTCATTTCGGTTGCCGAGTCGACCAATCTGGCGGGTGAGCTGGGGGCCTGGGTGTTGGGTAGGGCGTGCCGCGAGTACGCCCAGTGGCGGGCCGGGATCCCCGGGCTGGACGTCACCCTGAGGGTGAACGTGTCGCCCGCACAGTTGGTGGGTCTCGAATTCCTCGACATCGTCGCGCGGATTCTCGAGGAGAACGGGGTCGACGGTGGCCATGTGTGCCTGGAGATCACAGAGAACGTGGTGGTCGGTGACCTGGACCGAACGCGAGTGGTTCTGCAGGGGCTCGCCGACCTCGGTGTGCGGGTGGCGATCGACGACTTCGGGACCGGGTACAGCTCGTTGGCTCAGCTCAAGCAGCTGCGGTTCGACGTGCTCAAGATCGACCGTGAGTTCGTGCGTGATCTCGGAAACAGCCCGAGTGGTCGTGCGATTGTCGAGTCAATTGTAGGACTGGCGAAATCGTTTGACCTCGATCTGGTTGCCGAGGGTGTGGAGACGGAGGTTGCCGCGCGCGCACTCCTCGAGCTGGGCTGTCACCGAGCGCAGGGTTACCTGTTCAGCCGGCCGGTTTCCGCGGAGCGATGCGGCGAACTTCTCCGTGCGGGTCGAATTCGGGTGGGGGACCCGCAACCCTCGCGGGCATAGCGGCAGGCGAGCACGGGGTTTGGTAGCGGTCGTCAAATAGGGGTGCGTGCACAGACTTGAGTGATCTAACCAACTTGAGGTATGTTTTTGTTCTGTTCGCCGGGGCGGCGGAATACCAAAAAGTTGGACATTCCAGATGTGCGAATGCGATACGCGAGGCGGTATGGGGGCAAACGCCGCGCCGATGCAGGATCCGGTACGGGCCGTCTGTCCGGTATGCGGACGGCCGAACGACGCACCTGCGGAACGGCACGGAGCCTGGGGTGTACCGATACCGATGCCGGCGCCCCCGCGCCCCAGTTGGGAATCTCGTTACGGACGGGTGGCCCTGGGCATCGACATAGCGAGCCTGCTGGCGGCAGACATCTTCGTCTCGGCCGTCTACCACGACGTGTCTGTACTCGACCTCCGGGCCAATCTCGCTGTTGCGCTGGCGATTCCGCTGTTGGCGCTGTTGGCCCTGGCGCTCAATCACGCCTGGGACCCGAGGATCCTCGGCTGTGGACCCGAAGAGTTTCGCCGGGTCGCATCGGCCTACGTGACGGTTATCGCCGTGATGGCGGTGGTCGGATACGCCGTCGAGACGGCGGGCGGGCATTCGTGGGTGTTCGGCGCCCTGCCCCTCGCCGCTGCGGCGTCAGTCGTCGGTCGCTACCTGCTGCGCAAGTGGCTCCACCGGCGTCGTAAATCGGGTGCGTACCTGCGGTCGGTGGTCGCGGCCGGCGACGAGACGGCGGTGCGGGATCTGATCCACCGAACCAGGGGGGCCTCCCACACCGGGTGGAACGTCGAGGCGGTCTGTCTCGCGGGCGCCGGCCCGTCCGGGAAACTGCCGCTCGACGTCGACGGGGTCCCTATTGTCGGCACCGAACGGGACATCGTCGGGATCGTGGCCCTGCGGGGCTTCGACGCCGTCGCGATCCTCCCGTCGATCGGGTGGTCGCAGTCGCGCACCCAGCGGCTTGCGTGGGATCTCGAGGGTACCGGCGCGGATCTGCTGATCGCGCCCGCACTCATGGACATCGTCGGTCCGCGACTTCACATCAGCCCGGTGGCCGGCACCCCGCTGCTGCAGTTGAGCGCGCCGCGCTTCACCGGACCCGCCTGGGTGGTCAAGTCCGTGCTGGACCGTGTGCTCGCGCTCGCATTGCTGGTCGCGATGTCGCCGCTGCTGATCGCGGTCGGCTGTGCGGTTCGCCTGACCAGTCCCGGTCCCGCGTTCTACCGGCAGACGCGGGTGGGCCGCGCCGGGACGACGTTCGAGATGATCAAGTTCCGCAGCATGGCTCGCGACGCGGATACCAGGCTGGCCGAATTGTCCTCCGTCAACGAGGGGTCTGGCGTCTTGTTCAAGATCAAGGACGATCCGCGGGTGACGCGTGTGGGTCACTTCATCCGGCGGTACTCGATCGACGAACTGCCGCAGCTGCTGAACGTCGTTGCCGGTCACATGTCGCTGGTCGGCCCTCGGCCGCCGCTGATCGCCGAGGTCGAGAAGTACGACGACGGCGGTGTGCGTCGGCGAATGCTCGTCAAACCCGGACTGACGGGCCTGTGGCAGATCAGCGGGCGCAGCGACCTCTCCTGGGATGAGTCGGTACGGATTGACCTGCGCTACGTGGAGAACTGGTCGATGACCCTCGACATCATGATCCTGTGGAAGACCGCGGGGGCCGTGTTGCGCTCCGACGGCGCCTACTGACCGCAAGTTCCTACGTCTCAGCCGTCCCCGGACGCGCCGGCGTCCCCGTACAGCGTCGAGCCCCAGTGCCTGTTCAGCACGTCGCTGCAGGCCAGATTCTGCTGTGTCGGCACGAACTGGCCGCCCTGGGTGCCCGCGACTGTGGATGATGGAGCGAGTGAATTCACGGAAGAGGCGGGCCGTCGGGTGGGCGGCGCTGGTGACCGTCGCGGGGGTGACGCTGGCCGGTTGCGGCGGCGCGCCCCGGGTTGCGATCCCGGAGGGCATCCCGCCCGGCCCCGGTGCGGCGCTCCCGGCGATCGACGTCGACGCCCCCGGCCGTGCCGCCGAGCAGCTGCGCGGCTGGGCCGAGGAGCAGCCCGACGCCCTCGGCATCGGCACGCTTGCACTCGAGGCGTACGGGTACGCCGCCGCGGTGATGGCGCAGTCGCGGCCCGACTGCGGGATCGGCTGGACCACCATCGCCGGCATCGCCGGGGTGGAGAGCCGACACGGCACCTACCGAGGGTCGAGCGTCGCGCCGGACGGGACGGTGAGCCCGCCGATCCGCGGGATCCCGCTCGACGGCGGACCGGGCGTGGCGGAGATCCCGGACACCGACGGCGGGGCCCGCGACGGCGACGCGGTGCACGACCGCGCGATGGGGCCGCTGCAGTTCATCCCCGAGACCTGGCAACGCTGGGGAGTGGACGCCAACGGCGACGGCGTGGTCGACCCCGACAACATCGACGACGCCGCGCTGACCGCGGCCCGGTACCTCTGCGCCCGGGGCGGGGACCTGACCACCGCGGACGGGTGGCAGCGGGCACTGATGGCCTACAACCTGTCCGGCGAGTACCTGTCGGACGTACGCGACCGGGCCGCCGCGTACTCGGTCGGCACCCGCCCGTGACCGCGCGCAACCGCCTGATCCGGCCGGTTGCTGCGGTTAGGCTCAGACCTGGCACTATTGAGCAAAATCGTCAACAACGAAGCCGCCAAAAGGAGACCATCCGTGGCCATCATTGAGCAGGTCGGAGCTCGCGAGATCCTCGATTCCCGGGGCAACCCCACGGTGGAGGTCGAGGTGCTGCTCGACGACGGCAGCTTCGCGCGCGCCGCGGTGCCGTCGGGCGCCTCCACCGGCGAGCACGAGGCCGTCGAGCTGCGCGACGGCGGAGCTCGCTACGGCGGCAAGGGCGTCGAGAAGGCGGTCGAGGCCGTGCTCGGCGAGATCGCGCCCGCCATCATCGGGCTGGACGCCACCGAACAGCGTGTCGTAGACCAGGCCCTGCTGGACCTGGACGGCACCCGGGACAAGTCGCGCCTCGGCGCCAACGCGCTGCTGGGTGCGTCGCTCGCGGTCGCCCGCGCCGGCGCCGAGTCCTCCGGGCTGGACCTGTACCGCTACGTCGGCGGCCCGAACGCGCACATCCTGCCGGTCCCGATGATGAACATCCTCAACGGTGGCGCGCATGCCGACACCGGTGTCGACGTCCAGGAGTTCATGGTCGCGCCGATCGGCGCCGCCACCTTCAAGGAGTCGCTGCGCTGGGGCACCGAGGTGTACCACTCGCTCAAGGCCGTGCTCAAGGCCAAGGGCCTGTCCACCGGCCTCGGCGACGAGGGCGGTTTCGCCCCCGACGTCGCGGGCACCAAGGAAGCGCTCGACCTGATCATCGAGGCCATCGCCAAGACGGGCCTGAACCTGGGCACCGACGTCGCGCTGGCGCTCGACGTCGCGGCCACGGAGTTCTACACCAAGGGCACCGGCTACAAGTTCGAGGGCAAGGTCCGCACCGCCGCCGAGATGTCGGCCTTCTACGCCGAGCTGATCGCCGCGTACCCGCTGGTCTCGATCGAGGACCCGCTGGACGAGGACGACTGGGAGGGCTGGGTCGCGCTCACCGAGCAGATCGGCGACAAGGTGCAGCTGGTCGGCGACGACCTGTTCGTCACCAACCCGGAGCGCCTCGAGGACGGCATCGTCAAGGGCGCCGCGAACGCGCTGCTGGTCAAGGTGAACCAGATCGGCACGCTGACCGAGACCCTCGACGCCGTCGACCTCGCGCACCGCAGTGGCTACAAGACGATGATGAGCCACCGTTCCGGCGAGACCGAGGACACCACCATCGCCGACCTCGCGGTCGCCGTCGGCAGCGGCCAGATCAAGACCGGCGCCCCGGCACGCAGCGAGCGCGTCGCGAAGTACAACCAGCTGCTGCGCATCGAGGAGAACCTCGGCGACGCCGCCCGTTACGCGGGCGAGCTGGCGTTCCCGCGCTTCTCCTTCGACGGCTCGGCGAACTGAGCGCAGACGAAGGAATCCGGTTGTGAGCCAACGCGGTAGGTCACGTCCGGGCAACAGCCCGGGTGGTCGGGATC
>NZ_JBFUJP010000045.1:0-37340 GCF_056401315.1 Rhodococcus sp. P4_F5
CTCGCAGACCAATCCGTGGCTCACCGTGGTGCCGGTGTCCGAGGAGGTCGCGAACCCGTGGTGGCACCTGGACCCGATCCCCGAGCCGCCGTCGGGCATGCACCAGCGGCTGATCGGCAAGCTCGGCGAGGTCGTCGCCGACTTCGGCACATGGGCCGACCGGGACGTGCAGATCGTCGGTTCCAACGCGATGATCCAGACCACCAAGTTCCGGCTTCTCGCCGGGGGCACCCCGGCGGAGAACATCCGGCACGACCCGCTGAACTGACCCGCACGTCTCCGGCCGGCCGTCCCCTCAGTCGCCCGGCAGGATGTTCACCGCGCGGGCCGCGACGAGACCGACCACTACCAGCGACACCAGCGCCTGGCTGGTCATCAACGCCTTGGCCCAGCGCGAGAGCGGCATGGTGTCGGTCGGCGAGAACGCCGTCGCGTCGGTGAACGAGACGTACAGGTAGTCGACGGACGTCGGCTGGAAGTCGGGATCGAGCCGAGCGTCGGCCATCTGTGGGAAGCGGAAGTCCGGCGTCTGGGTGGTTGCGCGCGCCCGCTGGGCGTCCGACTCACCCGTCCTCTCGGTGCCCGCCTCGCGGTCGGTCACCCCGCCATGATCCCCGTTCCTGTCGGTTCCGCGCATGACGTCGGGCGGGTCGGCGTCGTGTCCCCGGCCGAAGGTTGACGGCTGCAACGTGGCGACAATCACCAAGTGGGGCCCCGGGTGGGCTACGCCACTAGCGCAATGCGCCTCATTCAATTATTGTCGACACTAATTAACCGACGAGGACATGGAGTCGTAGATGCGTGCAGCACGGATTCTCCCCCACGAAGACGGCGGCAAGGTTGCGGTCGTCGAGGTACCCACCCCGACGCCCGGGCCCGGCGAGGTCCTCGTCCAGGTCAAGGCATCCGCGCTCAACCGCGGCGAGATTCTGCAGGCCGGCCGGGTTCTCACGGGGGAGCCGCAGCCCATCGGCGTCGAGTTCGCGGGCGTGGTCGCCGCCGTCGGCTCGGAGGTCACGCAGTGGCAGCCCGGCGACAGGGTGATGGGCCACGGCAACGGCGGACAGGCCGAGTACTTTCTCGCCGCACCGCTCGCGTTGATGCGAGTCCCCGAAACGGTGTCCTGGGTTCAGGCCGGGGCCTTCCCCAACGTCTTCACCACCGCGCACGACGCGCTGATCACCAACGGCCGGCTGGCCGAGGGCGAGACGGTGCTGGTGAACGCCGGATCCAGTGGGATCGCACTGGCCACGATCGAGATCGCCAAGGCGATGGGCGCCGGCGCGGTCATCGCCACCACCCGCTCCGAGGACAAGGCCCAGCAGCTTCGTGACTTCGGGGTGGACCACGTGATCAACGTGAGCGTCGAGAACCAGGTCGAGGCCGTCAACGCCATCACCGGCGATCACGGCGTCGACATCATCATCGACTCCGTCGGCGGCACCGTGTTCGAGGACAATCTCAACTCGCTGGCCGTTCAGGGCCGGCTGGTGAACATCGGCAGGCTCGGCTCCAGTACGTCCACCATCGACCTGAACGTGCTGTGGCTCAAGCGGCTGAAGCTGATCGGCGTCACCTTCAAGACCCGTACCGAGGACGAGCGCGTCGCCTGCATCCAGGATTGCGCCCGCGACCTCCTCGGGCCGCTCGCCGCCGGAAAGCTGCGGACCCCGATCGACCGCACCTACGCCCTCGACCAGATTGCCGACGCGCACGCGTACATGGCGACCGACCAGCACTTCGGGAAGATCGTGCTGGTCGTCGACGACGGCGAGGACGGGCAAGCGTGAGGATCGCGTCGCACCTGGAGAAGTTCGACCGCCTCACCGACCTGCGGGACCGGCTGGACCCGCTCGAGGACTTCGAGCTCTGGTACTGGACGACGCTGACGGCCAGCACCAACGCCTACAACGCGAGCCTGCACCTGGCGGGACTGACCAACGACGACTCGGTCTTCTCGACGGTCCCGGGCGTGCACCTCGCTCGGCAGGCGGACGGTGGCTACGCGCGGGAGCTCCGCGGCCCCGGCGACGTGAGCCACGTCGGCTGGCCCAGCATCCCGGGTCCGATCCCGGAGGACATCCGCTGCATGGAGTACTCGATCGAGGCGATCGAGGAGTACAGCGACCCCTGCCTGCGGGGCGACAGCGAGCTGACCCTGCAGATCATCGCCGAGTGCGAGCGCGCGTTCGCCGAGATCGCGAAGACCCTCGCGAACCGGGCCGCACCGGCCATCCCGAACGACCGCGCCGCCGTCGGATCCTGACGGCGCCGACGACGGCGGACACACACTGCGCACATCCCCACACGAACACACACTCGACACTCCCTCGGAGGTTTCCGTGCAAGGCCAGATGATGCAGCAACCACTCCTCGTGTCCTCGCTGATCGCACACGCGGCGCGGCACCACAAGGATCAAGAGATCGTCTCGCGCCGCGTCGAGGGCGACATCCACCGCTACACCTTCGGCGAGATGGCGGTCCGGGCCAAGAAGCTCGCGCAGGCCCTCGGGCGGCTGGGCGTCGAGCCCGGAGACCGGGTCGGAACCCTGGCCTGGAACGGGTACCGCCATCTCGAGCTCTACTACGCGGCATCCGGCTCCGGCTCGATCCTGCACACGCTGAACCCGCGTCTGCACCCGGACCAGCTCGAGTGGATCATCAACGATGCCGCAGACAAGGTGCTGTTCTTCGACCTGACCTTCCTGCCGCTGGTGCGGGACCTGGCGCCGAAGCTGACGAGCGTCACGCACTTCGTCCTGATGTCGGACCGCGACCACCTGCCGGCGGACCTCGCCTCGATGCTCGCCTACGAGGACCTGGTCGAGGCGGAGTCCGGCGACTACGAGTGGCCCGTCTTCGACGAGAACACCGCGTCGTCCCTGTGCTACACCAGCGGCACCACGGGAAACCCCAAGGGCGTGCTCTACAGCCACCGCTCGACGGTGCTCCACTCGTACGGGGTGGCGATGCCCGACTCGATCGGCATCTCCGCCCGCGACAGCGTGCTGCCGGTGGTGCCGATGTTCCACGTGAACGCATGGGGCATCCCCTACACGGCATGCATGGTCGGAGCGAAGGTCGTCTTCCCCGGCGCGGAGATGGACGGCGAGTCCCTCTACGAGCTGCAGGAGGCGGAGGGTGTGACGTTGTCCGCGAGCGTTCCCACCGTGTGGCAAGGGCAGTTGCAGTACCTGGAGGCGAGCGGTCGGCGTCTGAGCACCCTGCAGCGGGCGGTGATCGGCGGCGCCGCGTGCCCGCCGGCCATGCTCCGTACGCTCGAGGAGGACTACGGGATCACCGTGATCCACGGCTGGGGCATGACGGAGACCAGTCCGTTCGGCACTGCCTCCGTGCTCAAGGCGCGCAACCTCCAGGGCACCAGGGAGGAGCGGTATGCGGTGCAGGGCAAGCAGGGTCGGTGCGTGTTCGGCATCGACCTGAAGATCATCGACGACGAGGGCCGGGAGCTCCCGTGGGACGGCGCCACCGCCGGGCACCTGATGGCCCGCGGACTCTGGGTGATGTCGCGGTACTACAACCGGCCCGACACCGACCCGCTCGTCGACGGGTGGTTCGCCACGGGCGACATCGCCACGATCGATGCCGACGGGTTCATGCAGATCACCGACCGCAGCAAGGACATCATCAAGTCCGGCGGCGAGTGGATCAGCTCGATAGAACTGGAGAACATCGCGATGAGCCACCCGGGCGTCGCGATGGCCGCGTGCATCGGTGTGCCCCATCAGAAATGGGACGAGCGGCCGCTCCTCGTCGCGGTCCGCAAGCCCGGGGCCGATATCGGTGAGACCGATCTCCTCGACTTCTTCGCGGGCAAGATCGCCAAATGGTGGACCCCCGATGCGGTGGTGTTCGTGGACGCACTTCCCATGGGCACCACCGGCAAGATCGTCAAGGCCCCGCTACGACAGCAGTTCCAGCACCACCTCGCCGCGGACCGGAGCCCCGAGCCCGTCTAGCGGCGTACGGCGGCGTGCACGGATCCCTCAGCCTGCAACGCACTCGGGTGAGTGTCTCAATTGAAGGGATGCAAGTGGGCAGGAACAGAACCGAGGATGTGCCGGACCTGTCCGCGCTGTCGTTCCCGCAGAACGAGATAATGGCCGCGGTCGAACAGGCAGTGCTACGCAACGGGGGCGCGCGGGTGACGGCGTCGCTGGCCGAGCAGATAGCCGCGAAGTTGGCCTGGTTGATCACCATGGGCCGGGTGGGGACCGGGCAACGCCTCGTGGAGCAGGACGTCAGCGCGACGCTGGGGGTCAGCCGCGCGCCGGTTCGCGAGGCGTTGAGAATCCTCGAGCGGGACCGGCTGGTGGAATTCCGCTCCCGGAAGGGCGCGATGGTGAACGCGCTCAGCAAGCGTGACCTCGAAGATGTATTCGCTGTGCGCAGACTGCTTTACGGAACGTTCCTGCGCGAAGAAATGACGACGCAGTGGGGTGATGTCAAGAACGTTCTCGACGATCACATCCCCAGGATCCTGAGAGACGCGAACGATTCTGTCGAGCAATACGTTGCCGATACCTTCCTGATGAACTGCGCTCTGTTCGAGATCTCGCAGAACCGCATACTCGCCGAGCTCCTGCAGTCGGTGTCGTTGCAGACGATGCGATACGTCCGGGTGGGGCTCGCCTCGCATCCGAGCGAGATGCCGAAGTACGTGGAGAGTTGGACGACGCTGCAGGCGGCGGTCGACGCCAAAGATGTGGATCGTGCGGTCGAGACAGCGGAGCGGAGAATCGACAGGATTCGCGAGGCGGCACTCGACGCGCTCGATTCCGGAGGGGGCTTGGAAGGCGAGGCAGAAGCGGGCTGACCGCGCCGTCGCCCGGGGTCGTCGCCATGTGAAAACTACTGTCCTATAGCAGATCTCGGCGCACCTGGCGACCTCCGTGGCCCTGGCGACGAGCGCGTCGATCCGGTCCACGGTGGTCGGGCCGTGCGACGCGGCATTCCCCGCCGTTTCCGCGGGATGTCTTGCGCGCCAACAGATCGGCATCGCGTAGATCGAGCTGGTCAGGGGGCCACTTTTGGGCTGACTCTCCCGTTTGTGGTTGTGCGGGTGGTAGATTCGCGATTGCCGACACGTCGTTGATACGAGTCGCCGCAATCGCAGGCCGGCATGCCGTGGAATCGCACGGAGTCGAAAGTGTCGGCCCTCTTTGCGCCTGGCGGCGAGCGACGTAGTGAACCAGACAGACCTCCGTCGGCTGTCCACCCCTCCAGGCCGACCCACACGACGCGGAAGCCGCATCGACTGAGTCGGTCTCAACGGGGCAATCCAACTGTGAGAGAACAGGTGCGGGATGAGAGCAGTATCGATCGTCGATGACGGGGCCGACGGCCGTTTGGCCGTGATCACCACCGAAGACCCCCAGCCCTCCGCCGGCGAGATCGTGATCGACGTCGCGGGCGCGGGGGTCAACCGTGCGGACGTCACGCAGCGGCGGGGCGGCCGCAACGTCCCGCCCGGGGCGTCGCCGCTCCCGGGCCTGGAGTGCGCGGGCACCGTGAGCGCCGTGGGCGCGTCGGTCGCCCAGTGGAAGGTCGGCGACAGGGTCTGCGCGATCATGACCGGTGGCGGGTATGCGGAGAAGGTGGTGGTACCGGCCGGTCAGGTGATGGCCGTGCCACCGTCGGTCTCACTGGTCGACGCGGCCGCGCTTCCTGAGGCGATGGCCACGGCGTGGTCCAACCTGGTCGGATTGGGCAGGCTCAGGGCGGGCGACCGACTGCTGGTGCACGGCGGTGCGAGCGGGGTCGGCACGATGGCCATCCAGCTGGCGAAAATGCTCGGCGTGGAGGTGTTCGCCACGGTGGGCGACGACCGTAAAGCGGCCATATGCCGCGACCTGGGTGCGCGGGCGGTGTTCAACTATCGCAGTGAGGATTTCGTCGAACGGGTCCAGGACGAGACCTCGGGGGCCGGCGTCGACGTGGTGCTCGACGTGGTCGGAGCCGACTACCTGCAACGCAATGTCGAGGCGCTGACGTTCGGCGGCAGGTTGGTGATGATCGGCCTGCAATCCGGATCTCTCGGCGCCCTCGACCTGCGCGAGGTGGTGCGTAAACAAGTCTGTGTCACGGGGTCGTTGTTGCGTCCCAGGTCCGTGGCCGAGAAGACCCAGATCGTGGGCGAGATTGCCACCCATGTCATGCCCTGGGTCCGTGACGGCTCGGTCGTGCCGGTGGTGGACTCGCGATTCACTTTCGGTTCCGCAGGGGATGCTCACGCGCTGATGGAATCGTCCGCGCACATTGGCAAGATCCTGCTCGTGCCGGCGTAGCGGTAGGCGTCTTCATCGGGACCGCGCCGCGGTGAGTGGACGCGGGGGGAGGGCGACTCGGGCCGCCTCTCCCGCAGTGGAGAGGCGGCCGCCGCCGCGCGACGGGTCCATGCATTTGCGCAGGTAGGAGCATGTAGAAGCGATGAAAATGCGCCGGACTCACAGCCTCAATTTTAGGTGTCGACATTAATTAGAGTCTCTGTTACGTTGTGACGGGCACCACAGGAACCGTGTGATGTGGCGCATCCCAAATCGTTTGCCTTGGCAGGCCCGCAGGACCAAAAACCGCAGAATGAGGAGTAGCCGTGAGCCTTCGCGTGACCCCCCTTACCGGATCGATTGGTGCAGCTGTCGACGGTGTGCAGCTAGATGACCAGCTTGGCGAGAGCGCCCTCACGGAGTTGCGTGAGGCCTTCAAGGCGCACTGCGTCCTGGTGTTCCGGGGCCAGTTCCTGAAGCCGGCCGAACAGGTGCAGTTCGGCCGACTCTGGGGAGAGCCGGAAGTAACGGCAATGTTGACGCCCATGGAGGGGCATCCCGAGCTCATTCAGCTGACCAACGTCAAGAAGTCGACGACCGCCACCGAGGCCTGGCACTTCGACGGGCCCTTCAACAAGGTTCCTCCGAAGATCTCGATCCTCTCCGCTGTCACCATCCCGGCCGGTGGCGACACCATGTGGTCGAACCAGTACGTGGCCTACGAGAGGTTGTCCCCCGGACTGCGAAAGACGTTGGACACCCTCAATGTTCGCTTCAAGGGCCGGCGCCTGGGGCGGATGTTCAATGTCGCGGAGGAAGAATGGCCCACCGCAGTTCATCCCATGGTCCGCACGCATCCGGAAACCGGTCGCAAGGCTCTCTACGTCGGCCACCGCGACAACGTCTGCATCGACGGCTGGACGCAGGAGGAGAGCGAGGCCCTGATGGGCTTCGTCTACGAGCAGTCCGGCACCCCCGACAACGTCTACCGGCACATGTGGCAGGAGGGGGACGTGGTCATGTGGGACAACCGCTGCACCATGCACTACGCAATTCATGACTACGGCGACCAGGACCGGGTTCTGAACCGAATCACCCTGCATGGAGAGGTGCCTGAGTAATTCGGACACCTGGTCACGAGTCCAACCCTGTAGTCGCTGGAACGGTGGGTTCCGTTCGGCGGGGGTTGATTTGGATCAGCGCTGCCCACGGCGTCGGACTGCGGGCAAAGAATTGGGAACGTCAGTGTTTGGAATCAATTCCAGGCAGACCGAGTGGAGTAGCAATGACGAAAATCGACCAACTCTCTGCCGCGCCTGCGGCGCACACCAAGAAGCGGGAAAGTCCCAGCCGATGGTGGTCGAACCGGGAAACGTGGACAGTTCGTGGCTGGCAACTCGTTGTCCTGGTGGCTTGGCTGGGGCTCTGGCAGATAACCGCGGCGAACCAGTTGATGGATCCCGTGCTGGCCAGGACCCCAGCCCAGTCCTGGGACTACTTCGTCGGCGCACTCAAATCTGGTGAGCTGATGGACAATACGGGCTACACGATGATGGCCGTGATCATCGCCTGGGTGCTGGCCGGGGCGGTGGGCGTCGTCGCCGGGTTGGCGCTGGGCCTGTTGCCCCGAGTGGAGCGGGTGCTTACGCCGTTCCTCGACGCCGCCAACGCGATGCCCCGCATCGCTCTGGCGCCACTGTTCATCGTCGCCTTCGGCATCAACACCACCGCCAAGGTGGCGCTCGCCGCGACCTTGGTGTTCTTCATCGTCATGTCCAGCGCCCGGGCCGGCGTGCGGTCCACCGACGCGGAATGGCTGCGGCTGTCCGCCGTACTCGGCGCGAGCAAGCCGCAGGTCTTCTTCAAGGTGCTCTTCCCGGTCGCGACGCCGGCCATCTTCGCGGGACTGCGGTTGGGCCTCATCTACTCCCTGCTGGGTGTGGTGGGCTCCGAGCTGATCTCGGCGCGGAACGGCCTCGGACAGTTGGTCGCCACCTACTCGGCGACCTACCGCATGGAGGCGGTGTACGCCATCTTGATCTTCCTGGCGGCCATCGCCGTCGTGCTCAACCAGGCAATGGGTGTCGCGGAGCGCAGGCTGCTGCGTTGGCAGCCCCCCGCCGACAAGTAGTCGAATCCCAATGCCCCACTTCGAGTCTGGAGAAAGTTCGATGAGCGTTACTACCGGTATTGAGGGGCGAACCGCCTTGGCGACGCCGCACGCCCCGGCCAAGAATGCGATCGTGTTCGAGGACGTCCGTGTGACGTTCCCACACCCGCAGGGGGGCACGAAGACCGTGCTCTCCGAGGTGAACCTGAACATCCCGGCGGGCGAGTTCGTCGCGATCGTGGGTCGAAGCGGCTGCGGTAAGACGACGCTTCTCAACATGGCCGCCGGCCTGGTCGAGCCGTCGGCGGGCAAGGTCTCCGTGATGGGAAAGCCGCCGAGAGACGGGCGCTCGCACCTCGGTTTCATGCTGGCGCGAGACGCACTGTTTCCGTGGCGCAACGCCATGCGCAATGTGGAGTACGGGCTGGAGCTGCGCGGGATCGGCCGCACCGAGCGCAAGGCCACGGCCCGGCGGTGGCTCAAGGCAGTGCACCTGGGGGACAGCGAGGGCCTGTTTCCCTGGCAGCTTTCGCAGGGCATGCGTCAGCGTGTCGCCCTCGCCCGCACCTGGGCGCTCGACCCCGACGTGTTGCTGATGGACGAGCCGTTTGCGGCACTGGATGTCAACACCCGGACGTCCGTGCAGCAGGAGTTCCTCGAGCTGTGGCAGCGCGAGGCGCACCGCACCGTCCTCTTCGTGACACACGACCTGGGCGAGGCCGTGGCGCTTGCCGACCGGATTGTGCTGATGGGCGACGGGCAGGTTCTCGACGACGTCCGAGTGGGCATCCCCAGGCCCCGCGACCTGTCCACGATCACCACCGATCCCCGCTACATCGAGGTCTACGAACGGATGCGCAAGCGCCTCCACTGAGTCGACTGCCAGCAATGTCGACTGCCAGCAACAGAACCTATCGAGGAGTACCTGTGAAGTATCGAAGTCGTTCCCTCGCGGTGGCCGTTGGCGCGGTGTCCCTTGCCGCGTCCCTGGTGGCCTGCGGAAGTGCCCAATCGGCCGGCGTCAACGAGGATGGACAGAAGCAGCTCATCGTCGGCAGTATGCCCAGCAACTCGCTCGCCTTCCCCTACACCGTCGCGAGAGAACAGGGATTCTTCGCGGACGAGGGCATTGTGACGGAGACCGTCGACGCCAAGACCGGCCCGGAACTGACGGCCACCTTGATCGGCGGTTCGACGCAGATCGCGGTGGGCACGCCGGAGAACGTGATGTCGGCGATGGATCAGGGGCAGGACCTGGTCGCCATCGCGCCGTTCGGGAAGATCGACATGCAGCTGGTGGTGCCGGCACAGTCCGGGATCACGGACTTCAAGCAGCTGGGGGGCAAGCAGCTCGGCGTCGTCCAGYGCGGCTCGTTCGCGGAGAAGTTCGCGCGAGCCGTGCTCGCGGAGAACGGGGTGGATCCCGAGAGTGTCACGTACGTGGCTGTCGGTAGCGGCGCGACAATGGAGCCCGCGTTGCGCGCCGGAAAGATCGACGCCGTTGTCGCAACGGGATCGTCCGTCGTGCTGGTGAGGTCGCACGGGCTGGACGTGAAGACGATGGTGAACACGATGGACGGCACCAACACCAAGTTGGGCGATTATGCGCTGCAGACGTTCTGGGGTGTCACCGGAGCATTCAAGAAGGCGAATCCCGAGGCGGTCCTCGGATTCTGCAAGGCCATGAACAAGGCGGCCGCGTGGATCCGCGACGATGCCAACCGGGCGACGGGTGTCGCCTCGTTGGGCAAGCTTCTGGATGTGACACCGGAAGCGGCAGAACAGATCTGGGATTCGACGAACCAGTCCTGGTCGCCCAGCGTCACCGCCGAGCAGTGGGGGAAGAACGTGGAGTGGATCCTCGGCGAGGGCTCGACCAGCCTGCCGTACGCGGATCGGGTGGATGCCAGCTGCCAGTGACCTGAGCTGAGGTCGGACTGCGGTTCGGTCAGCAGCCGGCGACCTGGCCCTGGCCCGGTCCCACGTGACAACGCGCGGGCGGCCTGGAAGCCCCGCCACTTGCGCTGACCGCGCCGAGCACCCGAAGACCCGGTGTCGCCGCCGTTCCCCTGGAGCGGCGGCGGCGCCGGGTCTTCTGGCTGGCGGGCAGGTCGTGCAGTCGGGCCCACTGAGCGGGACTTGTGTCTGTTTCGCCCGGTCAGCGGGAGGAGTTCTAGGCCGCGTACGGGGTACGGCCATAGCGTCGATCACGAGTGATGTCATCAGCGAAAGGCAGCCATCGTGAACGCCGTTTCTTCAGCGCCCGCCGGGGCCGCGACCTCTGAGGTCGACGTCGTCGTCGTCGGCGCGGGGTTCGCCGGACTGTACGCACTGCACCGACTGCGCGGGGCCGGGCTCACCGTCCGGGTCTTCGAGGCCGGCGACGGGGTCGGCGGCGTCTGGTACTGGAACCGCTATCCGGGAGCCCGCTGCGACGTCGAGAGCGTGGACTACTCGTACTCGTTCTCCGAGGAACTGCAGCAGGAGTGGGACTGGACCGAGAAGTACGCCACCCAGCCGGAGATCCTGGCGTACGTCAACCACGTCGCCGACCGGTTCGACCTGCGCCGCGACATCACCTTCGGCACCCGGGTCACCGAGATGGTCCTGGACGAGGCCGCGACGCGGTGGACCGTGCGCACCGACTCGGGGGAGACGGTGTCCGCGCAGTACGTCATCACCGCGGTCGGACCGCTGTCGAACGCGAACATCCCCGCCATCGACGGGCTCGACGAGTTCGCCGGCCCGACGTACCACACCTCGAGCTGGCCGCACGAGGGCGTCGACTTCACCGGTAAGCGGGTGGGCGTCATCGGCACGGGATCCTCTGGCATTCAGACGATTCCGTGCGTCGCCGAGCAGGCGAGCGTGCTGCACGTGTTCCAGCGCAGTGCCAATTTCAGCGTGCCGGCCGGGAACGTCCCCCTCGACGACCAGACCCGTCGCGCGCAGAAGGCCGACTACGCCGAGAGGCGCCGGCTCTCGTTCCTCAGCGGCGGCGGTTCGCCGCACCAGGCGCACCCCTCCTCGGCCCTGGACGTCTCCGAGCAGGAGCGGCGGGACGCCTACGAGCGGCGCTGGGAGCTGGGCGGCGTGCTGTTCAGCAAGACCTTCCCGGACCAGCTGACCAACCTCGCCTCGAACGACGCCGCGCGGGAGTTCTGGGAGGAGAAGGTCCGCGGGGTGATCGAGGACCCGGAGCTCGCCGAGTTGCTGATCCCCAAGGACCACGCGATCGGCACCAAGCGGATCTGCACCGACTCGAACTACTACCAGACCTTCAACCGCGACAACGTGAACCTGGTGAACCTGCGGGCCACCCCGATCGTCTCGGTCGACGCGACCGGCGTGAACACCACCGCCGAGCACTACGACCTCGACGCACTGGTCCTGGCAACGGGATTCGACGCGATGACCGGCTCGCTCGACAAGGTGAACATCGTCGGCCGCGGCGGGCAGACCCTCAAGCAGGCGTGGGCGGCCGGGCCGCAGACCTATCTCGGGCTCGGCTCGGTGGGGTTCCCGAACTTCTTCAACCTGACCGGCCCGGGCAGCGTGTCGGTGCTGGCGAACATGGTGCTGCACTCCGAACTGCACGTGGACTGGGTCGCGGACTGCATCGAGTACGTGGCACGGCAGGGGGCGCTCGGCATCGAGGCCACCGGGCAGGCCGTCACCGACTGGGTCCGCGAGTGCAGCGACCGCGCCGACGCCACCCTGATGCCCACCGCGAACTCCTGGTACGTGGGCGCGAACGTCCCGGGCCGGCCGCGGGTGTTCATGCCGTTCGTCGGCGGCTTCGGGGTGTACGGCCAGATCATCGCCGAGGTGGCCGAGGCCGGGTACAAGGGCTTCGAACTGGTCGAGTCGGGCCGGTAGCGGGATGCCTCGGATGACGGGCAAGGTCGCGCTGGTGACCGGCGCCGGCAACGGAATGGGGCGCAGCCACTGCGTCCGGCTGGCCGAGGAAGGCGCCGACGTGATCGCGCTCGACCTGCCCTCGGCGGAGGAAGGGCTGGGCGAAACCGCCAGGCTGGTAGGCGAACACGGACGACGCGCGGTGACGGCACATGCCGACGTCCGTGACCTCGCCGCCGTGCAGTCCGGGGTGGACCTCGGGGTGGCGGAACTGGGCCGGCTCGACGTCGTCGTCGCGAACGCCGGCATCTGCGACAACCCGGGACCGGCCTGGACCATCGACGAACCGGTGTGGCGTCGTTCGCTCGACGTCAACCTGACCGGGGTCTGGCACACCGTCAAGGCCGCTGCTCCGTCGATCGGCGCCGACGGTGGCTCGGTCGTCATCGTCAGTTCCACCGCCGGGATGAAGGCGGTGGCCGGCGCCGCACACTACTCGGCGAGCAAGCACGCCGTGATCGGGCTCATGCGGACCCTGGCAAACGAGTTGGGGCCGAGGTCGATTCGGGTCAACGCGCTGCTGCCCGGGGCCGTCGGCACCGCGATGACGGTGAACCCGGCGACCTTCTCCCGGCTGCGGCCGGACCTGGAGAGCCCCACCGTGGAGGACGTGATGGAGGTGCTCTCCCGCAACCACCTGCTGCCGGTGCCGTGGGTGGAGTCGGTGGACGTCAGCAACGCCCTGCTGTTCCTGGTGTCCGACGAGGCCCGGTACGTCACCGGGACCCAGCTGGTGGTCGACGCCGGCCTTACCCAGAAGGTGTGACGATGACTGGTCGAGTGGAAGGCAAGGTCGCGCTGGTCACCGGCGCGGCCCGGGGCATCGGGCGGGCGCAGGCACTGCGGTTTGCGCAGGAGGGCGCGGACGTGATCGCCGTCGACCTGTGCGGTCCGGTGGAGACCGTGGTGATCCCGCCGTCGAACGCGGCGGATCTCGCGGAGACGGTGGCGCTGGTGCGGGAGACCGGGCGACGCATCGAGGCCTTCGAGGTGGACGTCCGCGACCGGGCGCAGCTGGCGGCGGCCGTGGACGCGGGCGTCGCGGCGCTCGGCGGCCTCGACATCGTGTGCGCCACTGCGGGGATCACCTCCTCGGCGGCCGCGCTCGAACTGGACGAGCAGACCTGGAACACCATGCTGGACGTCAACCTCACCGGGGTGTGGCACACCTGCGCGGTGTCGGCGCCGCACCTGATCGAGCGCGGCGGCGGGGCGATGGTGCTGACCAGTTCGATCGCCGGCCTGCGCGGGCTGGTCGGCGTCGCGCACTACACGGCGGCCAAGCACGGCGTGGTCGGGCTGATGCGGTCGATGGCAAAGGAGTTGGCGCCGCACAACGTTCGGGTCAACACGGTGCACCCGACCAACGTGGACACCACGATGATCCAGAACGACCTGGTGCGGTCCAAGTTCCGCCCCGACCTCGACCGGCCGCCGACGCGCGAGGAGTTCGCGGCGTCCGCGGTGTCGATGAACATGCTCGAGGTGCCCTGGATCGAACCGGTGGACGTCGCCAACGCCGCGCTGTTCCTGGCGTCCGACGAGGCGCGCTACGTCACCGCGGTCGCGTTGCCTGTCGACGCCGGCAGCACAGCCCGCTGACCGACATGGCCGGCGCGAAGGTGTACGTCGTCGACCGGGTGGTCACCAGGCCCGGGCGGGCACGCGAGTTCGTCGACGCGTACCTGGCCGAGTACGCGCCCGGCGCCCGGGAGCGGGGCATGACGCTCGAACAGGTGCTCGTGAGCCCGCCGGTCTGGTTCGACGACGAGTCCAACACGGTCACCGTCACCTGGGCGCTCGACGGCGCCGACGCCTGGTGGCGGATGACGTTGCGGGGGCGCCCGGACCCGGCCCTGGGGCGGTGGTGGACTCGGATGGACGAACTGGTCGTGGAGCGGTCCCGCTCGATGGCCTCCGCCGCGGCGGACGTCGACGGGCTCTCCGATGTTTAAGGCCACCAAGCTGGTCCACTTCTCCGGCGCTGCCGACGCAGACGCGCGACTGCGGTGCGCGGACGGGCTGCGTGAGGCCGCGGCCGCGGCGGGCGCCCGGCGGGTGCTGGTCGCCCCGACGCTCGATGGCGTCCGCAACGGCGGCGACCTGCTCGCCCACCTCCAGTTCGACGACGAGGACCGGTGGCGCGCGGCCGAGTGGGAAGTCGCTGCCGTGCTGGGCAACTCGGCCGTCGCGCACGTCGACGGCGTCGAGTACCGCGGCGAGGCCGCGGGGACGACCGAGCAGCGGACCTCCGGCGGGGTGTACCGGACGCTGCTGCTGCGGGTGGACCCGGACGCGTCGGACGCCGCAGTCGAACGGTTCGAGGCCGACCTGCTGCGGATGCCCCGGTACGTGCCGACGATCCGGTCGTGGCAGCTGTCTCGGGTGCTGCGCGCCGAGGGAGCCTCGGCGTGGACTCACGTGTGGGAGCAGGAATTCGCGGACCTCGACGCCCTGACCGGGCCGTACCTCCTGCACCCGGTCCACTGGGCCCACGTCGACCGCTGGTTCGACCCGGAGTGCCCGGAGATCATCGTCCGAGACCGGGTGTGCCACAGCTTCTGCACGTTCGGCGAGCCGGTCCTCTAGACCGCCTCGGGCTGGTTTCCCTACACGATCACGCCGGACGGCTTTGCGGTCGCGGCCGAGAAGCTGAGGGCCGCGGCGCGTGCCGCGGGACGACCCCGGGACGCGGTGGAGATCACCGCGTGGCCCGGATCCTGTGACCCCGCAAGCGAACTCGACGTCGAATGGGTGCGCCGGTGCGTCGACGCCGGGGCGACCCGGCTGGTGTTCTCGCCGCGGGTCGCGGAGCCCGCGGAGCCCGCGGCGTCGCGGCGCTGGGCGACCAGGTCGAGCGTTGTCGCGAGCTGATGCTCGACCGGCTCTGACCGCACCGGTTCGCCAGATCCCGCAGCGGGTAGGCGTCGTTTCTCAGCCGACCTGAATCGACCCGGCCGGGGTGCCGGTGTCGACCAGGGCGCGCACGGTGGCGCGGACCATGGCGGGCGAGCCGCAGATCAGCACCTGGTGCGAGGTGTAGCCGCCGTAGGAGCTGGCCACCTCGGCGAGCGTGCCCTGGATGAGGTCGTCCTCGTCGAAACCGATGTCAACCCGGGTGCGTTCGTGCCACTCGTCGGGCCACTCCGGGTCCTCGACCTGCTCGACGACGGGGATGACGGTCAGCCAGTCGAGTTGCTGGGCCAGGATCCACAGCATGTCGGAGGCGTAGAGGTCACGGGGGTGCCGGGCGCCGACGAACAGGAAGACCAGCGGCGGGTTGGGCTTGCGGGTGAGCTCGAGCAGCATCGCGCGCAGCGGGGCGAGCCCCGTCCCGCCCGCGACCATGATGACCTCTTCGGTGCTGTCGTCGATGTTGAGCCGGCCGGTGGGCGCGCTGATCTGCCACTGGTCGCCGGGCGCGGTGTCGGCGACGATCGACCCGCTGACCCAGCCCGCGGGCACCGTCCGGACGTGGAACTCGAGCTTGCCGTCGAGCGACGGCGGCAGCGCGGGGGAGAGCCGACGGCTGACGGCGGGCATCTGGGGGACGACGACGGAGACGGACTGGCCCGCGGTGAACGGGACGAACTCACCCTCGAGCCGGATCACGGCCAGGTCCTGCCGCAGTCGATGGTGCTGGACCACCGTCGCAAGCCAACCCTGGTCCTGATCCACGTCCGCGCTCATGGGTTTACAGCGTAGTCGTGCGCCGCGCCGCGCTGCGCAATCAAAAGAAACACTAGAACATGTGTCAGTTCTGGAACTAGGGTGTGAAAAAACACCATGCACCCGTGGGCCGCCGCCCACCACCTGGCGGCCGTATCCACAGTCAGAGCGGAGAAGTACATGACCACCGACGAGCACGCCGACCTGCACCGCCCGCAGTTCCTGGCGGACCTGCTGATCACCGCGCTCGAGCGGAACACCGACCGGCCCGCGCTCTACCTCGGCGACGTCGTGCTCACCGGCGGCCAGATGCGGGACCAGATCAGCAGCTTCTGCCAGGCCCTCGCCGGACAGGGCATCGGCAAGGGTTCCACCGTCGCGATGCTCTCGAAGAACCGTCCCGAGGTGCTCATCAGCGTCGGCTCGCAGATGATCCTCGGCTGCCGCAACACCGCCCTCGCGCCGATGGGCTCGATCGACGACCACGCCTACATTCTCGGGGACGCCGAGATCGAGACGCTGATCTTCGATCCGACCTCGTTCGAGGGCCGGGCCGCCGAACTCAAGGCCGCCGTCCCGACGCTGAAGAACTTCTTCTCCCTCGGCCCGTCCGAGGTCGGCATCGACATCCTCGCCCTGGCGGCGACTTTCGAGCCGACCCGCCTGGTCGCCGCGGACGTCGACGGCGGCGACCCGTCGAGCATGGTCTACACCGGCGGCACCACCGGCAAGCCCAAGGGCGTCGTCAACACCTTCGCCTCCGGAGTGACGCTGCCGCAGATCCAGATGGCGGAGTGGCAGTTCCCCGACGAGATGCGCTTCCTCGCCTGCACCCCGCTCTCGCATGCCGGCATGGCGTTCTTCGTGCCGACCCTGCTGCGCGGCGGATCCCTGGTGGTGCTCCCGGCATTCGAGCCGGGAGCGGTGCTCGAGGCGATCGAGAAGTACAAGATCACCTCCACCATGCTGGTGCCGACGATGATCTACATGCTGCTCGACCATCCCGACCTCGCCACCCGCGACGTGTCGAGCCTCGAGACGCTGTTCTACGGCGCCGCCGCGATGTCGCCGACGCGACTGGCGGAGGGCATCGACAAGCTCGGCCCGATCTTCTTCCAGTACTTCGGCCAGTCCGAGTGCGGCATGACGATTTCGGTGCTGCGCAAGGAGGAGCACGACCCGAAGGACCTGGAGCGGCTCGCGTCGTGCGGGCGTCCGGTGCCGTGGCTCAACGTCAAGCTCCTCGACGACGACCTGAACGAGGTTCCCCGCGGCGAGCTCGGCGAGATCTGCGTGCGCGGCCCGCTGGTGATGAAGGAGTACTGGAACAAGCCGGAGGAGACGGCGGAGGCGCTGCGCGGCGGCTGGCTGCACACGGGCGACATCGCCCGGGCGGACAAGGACGGCTTCCTGTTCATCGTCGACCGCAAGAAGGACATGATCGTCACCGGCGGGTTCAACGTCTTCCCTCGGGAGATCGAGGACGTCATCTCCGCGCACCCGGCGGTCGCGTCGGTCGCGGTGGTCGGGGTGCCCGACGAGAAGTGGGGCGAGGCGGTCAAGGCGTGCGTGGTGCTGCGCGCCGGGCAGACCGTGGAGGCCGCGGACCTGTACGCGATGGTCAAGGACGCCAAGGGTGCCGTGCACGCGCCGAAGACCGTGGACTTCGTCGACACCCTGCCGCTGACCCCGATCGGCAAGCTGGACAAGAAGGCGCTGCGGGCGCACTACTGGGCGGGTGCCGCGCGCTCGGTGTAGAAGCTCCGCGCCCGACCCGTACCGACGAGCAAGGCCCACAACCGCCTGGAAGGGGTGTGGGCCTTTCTCGTCGGCACGTACGGCTCAGCCGCGTGTGGCCGCCAAGGTGTCGTTGAAGGTCGTGCTCGGGCGCATGACCGCGGCGGTCAGGTCGGCGTCGGGCGCGTAGTAGCCGCCGATGTCGACCGGGCTGCCCTGCACGTCGTTGAGCTCACCGACGATCGCGTCCCGGTTCTTCGTGAGCGCTGCCGCGAGCGGAACGAAGTGCGCACGCAGCTCCTCGTCCTCGGTCTGCGCGGCGAGCTCCTCGGCCCAGTACATGGCCAGGTAGAACTGGCTGCCGCGGTTGTCCAGCTCACCGGTGGTACGGGACGGGCCCTTGTCGTTCTCGAGCAACTTGCCGGTCGCGGCGTCGAGGGTCTTGGCCAGGACGGTCGCCTTCTTGTTGCCGGTCTTGATGCCGAGGTCCTCGAGGCTGACGGCAAGTGCGAGGTACTCGCCGAGCGAGTCCCAGCKCAGGTGGTTCTCTTCCAGCAGCTGCTTGACGTGCTTGGGGGCGGAACCGCCCGCACCGGTCTCGTACAGTCCGCCGCCGGCCATCAGCGGCACGACGGAGAGCATCTTCGCGCTCGTGCCCAGTTCCAGGATCGGGAACAGGTCGGTGAGGTAGTCGCGCAGGATGTTGCCGGTGGCCGAGATGGTGTCGAGTCCACGGATGAGCCGCTCCATCGTGTACCTGATCGCGCGCACCTGCGACATGATCTGGATGTCGAGGCCCTCGGTGTCGTGATCGGCCAGGTACCGCTTCACCTTCGTGATCAGCTCGTTTTCGTGCGGCCGGTACGGATCGAGCCAGAACACGACAGGCATGCCGGAGTTGCGGGCGCGGGTGACGGCGAGCTTCACCCAGTCCCGGATGGGCTCGTCCTTGACGATGCACAGGCGCCAGATGTCGCCCTCCTCGACGTTCTGGGTGAGCAGAACCTCTCCGGTGGCGAGATCGGTGATGTTCGCGACGCCGGCTTCGGGGACCTCGAACGTCTTGTCGTGCGAGCCGTACTCCTCCGCCTTCTGTGCCATCAGGCCGACGTTCGGCACGGTGCCCATGGTGGTGGGGTCGAACGCGCCGTTGGTCTTGCAGAAGTTGATCATCTCCTGGTAGATCCGGAAGAACGTCGACTCGGGGCTCACCGCCTTGGTGTCCTTCTGCCGACCGTCGGCGCCGTACATCTTGCCGCCGGCGCGGATCATCGCGGGCATGGACGCGTCGACGATGACGTCGCTGGGGGAGTGGAAGTTCGAGATGCCGCGCGCCGAGTCCACCATCGCCAGCTCGGGCCGGTTCTCGTGGCACCTGTGCAGATCGTCGATGATCTCCTCGCGCTTGGATGCGGGGAGCGACTCGATCTTCGCGTAGAGGTCGGAGAGTCCGTTGTTGACGTTCACGCCCAGCTCGTCGAACAGCTCGCCGTGCTTGGCGAACGCATCCTTGTAGAAGACCTTCACGGCGTGCCCGAAGACGATCGGGTGCGACACCCGCATCATCGTGGCCTTGACGTGCAGGGAGAACATCATGCCCGTCTTGCGGGCGTCCTCCATCTGCTCCTCGTAGAACTCGATGAGCGCCTTCTTGCTCATGAACATGCTGTCGATGACGTCGCCGTCGGAGAGGGACACCTTCGGCTTGAGGACGATGGTCTCGCCGCTGGTGGTCAGCAGCTCCATCTTGACCTCGCGATCGCCGTCGACAGTCATCGACTTCTCGCCGTTGTAGAAGTCGCCGTGCCGCATGTGGGCGACGTGCGTGCGCGATGCCATCGACCACTCGCCCATGCTGTGCGGATGAGTGCGGGCGTACTCCTTGACCGCCCTGGGTGCGCGGCGGTCCGAGTTTCCCTCGCGAAGGACGGGGTTCACCGCGCTGCCCAGGCACGTGGTGTACCGGTCCTTGATCGCGGTTTCCTCGTCCGACTTCGGGTTCTCGGGGTAGTCCGGGATGCCGTAGCCCTGCGCCTGGAGCTCCTTGATGGCCGCGAGCAGCTGCGGGACCGAGGCGCTGATGTTCGGCAGCTTGATGATGTTCGTGTCGGGCAGCTGCGTGAGCCGGCCCAGTTCGGCCAGGGTGTCCGGTACTCGTTGCGCTTCGGTCAGGTAGTCACCGAACTCGGCGAGGATGCGGGAGGCGACGGAGATGTCGCGGGTCTCGACGTTGATGCCGGCTGCCTCGGCGAATGTCTCGATCACTGGCAGGAAGGCATGCGTGGCGAGCATCGGTGCCTCATCGGTCAGCGTGTAGATGATGGTTGGTTGGTCCACGCTCATGTTCTGTTCATTGCTCCGATCATGGCCAGACGCGTTCTGTGTTCGCATCTCATCTGAGCCACGGGGTGGTAGTAGTGGCACCTATCTCGTACCACGTCGTGCGCGTTGTTCGCGACGTTCTACTCAGGCTAGGGGGTGCGAGACCGGCCACAGTTGGCTGCCCGGGGATACGAAGGGAGCGGACTCGGTCTCTGTGGTTCGGGAGGGCGAGTCCGCGGACACGGTGACCGGAACGCTGGTTCCGGCCGCGCCGGTCGGCGGCAGCGTCACCCAGTCCGGGAACGCGCCCCTTTCAGTGCAGGCGATTTCACGCCGATCGCCCCCGGGGCGGGCGCGGCAGAAAGTATCCGGTGCGCGCCTGGTACTCGCGGTAGCCGGGCCGCTGCGACATCGACTGCTCGAGCAGTCGTGCGCCGGTCGCGTAGACCAGGAAGTACGTCATCGCCAGCGGGGACGCCACCGTCACCGCGCCGGGCCAGACGCTCGCGCAGACGAGCCAGAGCCCCCACCACACGCAGGCATCGCCGAAGTAGTTCGGGTGGCGGGTCCACGCCCACAGCCCAGAGTCCATGACCCGGCCCCGGTTTGCCTGGTCCGCCTTGAACAGTCGAAGTTGCCGGTCGCCCACCGCCTCGAAGGTCGCGCCCACCGCCCAGACGGCCACCCCGACCGCCAGGACGACGCGCCCCGTCCCGTGCGTGGGTCCGAGAACCGCCGACAGTTGGACGGGCAGCGAGACGAACCACTGGGCCGCACCCTGGGGCGCGAAGACCCTGCGGGCGACCGTGCCGAGGGAGGCGCCGCCGGCGCGGTCGAGCAACTCCAGGTACCGTGGGTCCTCGCCGCGCCCCGCGGACTTGCGGTGCATGTGCCAGCTCAACCGCAGACCCCACGCCGTGACCAGTGCGAGCAGCAGGACGCGGCGACCGGGATCGCCGTCGCCGAGGGCGGCGGACACCGCGGCGACCAGCACGAAGCCCAGCCCCCAGGACACGTCCACCACGTTGTACCGGCCGATCCGGTGTCCGACGGCGAACGTGACGGCCTGCAGGGCGGCGATCAGCAGCGCGCTCACCACGGTGATCGTCCCGAACTGCGCCCACGCGGTCACCGGTCCGGCTCCTTGTCGAACACGAACTGCTGGACGTCGAGGTACCCGCCGCGGAAGCCGGCCTCGGAGTACGCCAGGTAGAACTCCCACATGCGGCGGAAGACGTCGTCGAAGCCGAGTTCGGTGACCTCCGCGGCGCGGGCGGCGAAGCGCTCACGCCACAGCCGCAGGGTCTCCGCGTAGTGTGCCCCCATCGCGAACCGGTCGACGACCCGCAGCGACGTCTCCCGGCGGGTCACGGCGTCGATGGCCTCCGCGGAGGGCAGCAGGCCGCCGGGGAATATGTATTTGTGCACCCAGGTGTAGGTGTTGCGGGAGGCCAACATCCGATCGTGCGGCATGGTGATCGCCTGCAGTGCCACCCGGCCGCCCGGAATCAGCAGCCGGTCGAGCGTCCGGAAGTAGATGGGCCAGTAGTCGAAACCGACGGCCTCGATCATCTCCACCGACACGATCGCGTCGTAGTCGCCGGTCACCGCGCGATAGTCGAGCAGGTCGATCTGCACGGAGTCGGACAGCCCCGTGTCCGCCACCCGCCTGCGGGCCAGCAGCTGTTGCTCGCGGGAGAGCGTGACCGAGCGGACCTGGGCGCCCCGCGCCGCGGCACGCAGGCTCAACTCGCCCCAGCCGGTACCGATTTCGAGCACGCGGGTGCCCGGTCCGACCCGGGCCGCGTCGAGCAGGCGGTCGATCTTGCGGTGCTGTGCGGCGGCCAGGTCTGCCCACTGCGCCGGCAGCTCGTCGAACAGGGCGCTCGAGTAGGACATGGTGCGGTCGAGGAACAGTTCGAACAGCTCGTTGGACAGGTCGTAGTGCCGGGAGATGTTCGAGCGCGAGTTCTCCGGGGTGTTACGTTCGGCGGCAGGGTGTTTCGCCGTAACCAGCGGGCGCAGCCACTGCAGCGGGCGGGGTATCAGGGTCGCGGCCTGCGCCGCAAAGGGGGTGAGCACGGCCGCGGGCTCGGGGGAGGCCCAGTCGCCGGCCATGTAGGACTCGCCGAAGCCGACCAGGCCGCCGGTGCCGAGCCGCCGGGCGAACTCCTCGGGCCGGTGGATGATCATGCGGGGCAGGATCCGTCCTGTCTCGTCGGATCCGACGACGGTGCCGTCCGGGTACTCCACCCGCACGTCCAGTCTCGAGGCGGCGCGGCGGAACAGTCGGTCGGCCACCGCGCCCGCGACCCGCGCACGGGTGTCGGTCCGGACCTGGGCAATGCCGGGCCAGCGGCTGGCGTCGATGTCGAGGGCGCGGACGGCGTTCTCGGTGCCAGAGGTAGTCATCTGCCGGCCTCCTGGTGACGTAGCGGGGAACGGTTCGGGCGAGGGACGAGGGGCAGCCCGCGTAGCCACAGGGCTATACCCTGCACGCGGATACGCGCCGCCACCATGAGCGGGGCCATCGGCGCAGAGAACTGCATCCGTGCCACCGCGGCCGCGGTGGCACGGCGGCCGTGCCCGTGCATCGTCGCGGTGAACGGCGGTTGCCCGTCGCGGTGCAGGGTGACCGACACCGCAAGGTCGCGGCCCGGTTCCGGGACCCGCAGCGTGTATCGACCGTCGACCTTGTTGAAGGGCGAGACGAAGAACGCCTTGTCGGTCTCGGCGCGGCCGGAGCCGTCCGGGATGAGCAGGTAACAGTGCCGCCCGCCGTAGGTGTTGTGGACCTCGGCGACCACACACCGCAGGGCGCCGGCTCGGTCGTGGCACCAGAACAGGCTCAACGGGTTGAAGACGTGACCGAGCACCCGCGCGTTGAGCAGAGCCGTGACACGGCCGCCGCGCAGGTCGATACCGTGCTCGGCGAGGTGGCCGTCGAGCCGTCCGCGGAGGGTTGCCGCGTCGTAGCCGGCACCCCCTTCCGCCGTGAAGTGGTCGCTCGCCTCGAACCGGGCGAACGGCCGCAACCACCCGGGCAGTCTGGGCAGCTCGTCGAGGTCGACGAACCAGCTGTAGCTCCGGTACTCGAACGAGTGCCGGACCGGCGCGGCGCGGACGTGCCGGATACGGGTGGGATAGATCGCAGGCGGGGACATCGTGAGCGGGGACATCATGGGCGGGGACATGTCACTGCACCGTCGCGGTGCGAGCGGGCGCGCTGTCCCAGTCCACCCCGAGCCGGCACGCGGCCAGCGCCCCCGAACGGGCGCCGTCCTCGTGGAACCCCCACCCGTGGTACGCCCCCGCGAAGGTCACCGTGTCACTGTCGAGTTCGGGCAGGCGGGACTGCGCGGCAACGGATTCCGGCGTGTAGATCGGATGCTCGTAGGTCATCTCGGCCAGGACCGATGCCGGGTCGACGAGGCCCTCGCCGCCGAGGGTGACGAGGAAACGCCGGTCGGTGACGTCGGAGATCTGCATCAGCCGGGTCATGTCGTAGGTGACCACCACCGACTCCGGGCCACGGGTGTGCTGCGGTACCAGGTAGTTCCAGGACGCGCGGGCGCGCTCGGCGTGCGGCAGGACGGAGGTGTCGGTGTGCAGCAGGGCACGGTTGGTGGAGTACGGCATCGCCCCGAGCAGGGCGCGTTCGAGCGGGGTGGGATCGGCCAGCAACCGCAGGGCCTGACCGGGGTGCACCGCGATCACCGCGGCGTCGTACCAGCGGACATCGCTGTTCCGGGCGATGACGCACACCCCGTCCTCGACCCGTTGGAGGCTGTGCACCGGGGTGCCGACGAGCACCTCGTCCAGTGTCGCCGCCACCTTGTCGACGTAGCGGGCAGAGCCGCCGGTGACGGTGCGCCAGGTGGGTGACCCGAACACGGTCAGCATCCCGTGGTGGTCGAGGAAGGTGAACAGGTACCGCGCCGGGTAGCGGCCCGCGGTCGACGGGGCGCACGACCACACGGCTGCGACGAGCGGGGTGACGAAGTGCCGGGTGAAGTAGTCCGAGAACCGATGTCGGGCCAGGAACGTGGCGAGCGGTTCGTCTGGACCGCATGCCGTGGTGTCCAGCAGGGTCCGGGCGGCGCGGTGGAACCGGACCACCTCGCCGAGCATGCGCAGGTACCGCGGGCGGGTGAGCGTGCGCGGCGTGGGGAACAGCCCCGTCAGGCCCTTCGCGCCCGCGAACTCGAGGCCGTTCGCGTCCGATCGGACGGACATCGACATGTCGGTGTCCTGGGTGGCCACGCCCAGTTCGTCGAACAGTCGCAGCAGGGTGGGGTAGGTGCGGTCGTTGTGCACGATGAACCCGGTGTCCACCGACACCCGCGTCCCGCTGTCGAGTTCGAGGTCGTGGGTGTGCGCGTGCCCGCCGAGTCGCTCGTCGGCCTCGTAGAGCGTCACCCGGTCGCGTCGGGCCAGCACGTACGCGGCGGTGAGTCCGGCGACGCCGCTGCCGATGACGGCGACGGTGCGTGGCGGTGCGAGGGGGTCTGGGTGTGACTTCGAGGGACGGTCCATACCGGGTGTTCGGCGCCGCGGGGCGGCCGGATGGGTCCGCGTCACGGATACCCTCGGTAGCCGTGCGTCGGACACGTCAACCGGTCGCCGACGGGGAACAGCAGCCTTTGGGCGGTCGGCCGCAGCTCCGAGAGCCGCTCGGGGGCGCCGACCCCGGTGTGGGGTCCAGGCTGAGGCACCGGAGCGTATCGAAAGTTGGTTCCGTTCCGGTGTTTCGAGATGCCCGTCAGCGCCGCTCTGTGCGGGCGTCACAGAGGGCTTCGGCGAGCCCTGTCCGCACGGCGCGTTGTGGTGAAGGCGGGACTCGTGCAGGCGGGCGCGGAGGCGGGGGACCTCACCGACGCTTGACCCCCGCCGCGCACTTTCAACTCCTCCTGGATGCCCCTGATTGAAAGCGCGCGCTAGCTAGCGGTCAGCTGGCAGCCAGACCCGCGATTGCCGCGAAGGCCTTGCCTGCGAGGTCGATGAGGGCGAGGGGCACGGTGTCCGACGAGGTCATGAAGATCCCTTTCTGTTGCGCGCAGCGCAGATCGGCGTCACCCCGGTCGGGGTGGCGAGTAATTCAAACCTGAAACCATCCGCAGAGGAAGTGTGATATTGATCATCATGAATATGTCCGATTTTTGGGGAGTCTGGCGGTGCGGCCGGCGCGGTTTGGGGGTAGAGGAGGTTGGCGGAGATCGTGCGCGACGGTCTCCGGTGGCCCGACGCAGCGCGCTCCGTCTGGGCCGATCTCGCGTCGGACTTGGACCTCGGCCGGGGCGTGGAAGCGCGGGCGGTGCCGGCGCTATCTCTGATCCGGGCTGTCGCGGACCCCAACGCATCAACCATGGGCGTGTCACGTCGGCGTTCGCTGGCCGAGGAGCAGTCGCCCGGCGCAGAATTGGCCACCATGGCCACCTATGTCCTGCTGCACGGCGCCGGGTCCGACTCGTCCTACTGGCAGTTCGTCGCGCCGCGGCTGCGCGAGCGCGGTCACGAGGTGCTGACGCCGGACCTGCCGGTCGACGACGACTCCGCCGGGCTCGCCGAGTACACCGCCGTGGTGGTCGATGCGATCGGCGACCGCGCCGGGCCGATCCTGGTGGCCCAGTCGATGGCGGGGTTCACCGTGCCGCTGGTCTGCGAGCGTGTGCCGGTCGCTCTGGCCGTCCTCGTGGCGGCGATGGTCCCGACGGCGGGGGAGTCGCCCGGCGAGTGGTGGGCGAACACCGGCCAGGAGGCGGCGCGTCGCGCGCTCGACGAACGCGAGGGACGCGACCCCGACGCCGAATTCGATCCGGTGACAACGTTTCTGCACGACCTGCCGCCGGAGCTGCTGGAGACGGTGCTGGTGGACGGCGCGCGCGGGCAGTCCGACACCCCGTTCGAGCAGCAACTTCCGATGCCCGCCTGGCCGGACGTGCCGACCCGGTTCCTGCTGTGCCGGCAGGACCGCTTCTTTCCTGCCGGATTTCAGCGCCGCGTGGTGCGCGAGCGCCTCGGGATCGTGCCCGACGAGATGGACGGCGGGCACCTGCCCGGGCTGGCCCACCCGGAGGAGCTGACCGCGCGGCTCGAGGCGTACCGGGTGGGCGCGGGCCTGTGACCGGGTAGTTTGCCTAGGATTTGCCGACGGTCGAAAAGTTTTCAGACTTGAGCGGAACAGACTCAACTCTTTGTGTGTTGGGACATGTGACAGCGCCGACCGGCCACACCTAGGCTCGACGGCGACGACATACGTCTTCCGTTAGGGGTGACCATGGACTCGTTTTCTCCGACCACCAAGACTCAGGCGGCCTTGACTGCGGCCTTGCAGTCCGCGTCCGCCGCCGGGAACCCGGACATCCGTCCGGCGCACCTGTTGGTGGCCCTGCTCGACCAGACCGACGGCATTGCCGCACCGCTGCTCAAGGCGGTCGGCGTCGACCCCGCGGTGGTGCACCGCGAGGCACAGACCATGGTCGACCGACTGCCCAAGGCGACCGGTGCGACCGCCACCCCGCAGCTGGGCCGTGAGGCGCTCGCTGCGCTGACCGCCGCCCAGCGCCTGGCGACCGAGCTCGACGACGAGTACGTGTCCACCGAACACCTCATGGTGGGGCTCGCCGACGGCGACTCCGACGTCGCGAAACTGCTTGTCGGACACGGCGCTACGGCGCAGACGCTGCGTGACGCGTTCACCGCGGTGCGTGGCAGTGCCCGGGTCACCAGTCCGGATCCCGAGGGCTCGTACCAGGCGCTGGAGAAGTACAGCACCGACCTCACCGAAGCCGCCCGCTCCGGCAAGCTCGACCCGGTGATCGGGCGCGACACCGAGATCCGGCGGGTGGTCCAGGTGCTCAGCCGCCGCACCAAGAACAACCCGGTGCTGATCGGCGAGCCGGGCGTCGGCAAGACCGCGATCGTGGAGGGCCTGGCCCAGCGGATCGTGGCGGGTGACGTCCCGGAGTCGTTGCGCGGCAAGACCGTCATCTCCCTCGACCTCGGTTCGATGGTCGCGGGGGCGAAGTATCGCGGCGAGTTCGAGGAGCGGCTCAAGGCCGTCCTCGACGACATCAAGAACTCGGCCGGACAGGTCATCACGTTCATCGACGAGCTGCACACCATCGTCGGTGCCGGTGCCACCGGTGAGTCCGCGATGGACGCCGGCAACATGATCAAGCCGATGCTGGCCCGCGGCGAGCTGCGCATGGTCGGTGCGACCACCCTCGAGGAGTACCGCAAGTACATCGAGAAGGACGCGGCGCTCGAACGCCGGTTCCAGCAGGTGCTGGTCGGGGAGCCGTCGGTGGAGGACACCGTCGGCATCCTGCGCGGACTCAAGGAGCGCTACGAGGTGCACCACGGCGTGCGCATCACCGACTCCGCTCTCGTTGCGGCGGCGACCCTTTCGGACCGCTACATCACCTCCCGGTTCCTGCCGGACAAGGCCATCGACCTGGTCGACGAGGCCGCGTCGCGGCTGCGGATGGAGATCGACTCGCGGCCCGTCGAGATCGACGAGATCGAGCGGATCGTGCGCCGGCTGGAGATCGAGGAGATGGCGCTGGCCAAGGAGACCGACGAGGCGTCGAAGGCGCGGCTCGCCAAGCTGCGGCAGGAGCTCGCGGACGCCCGCGAGAAGCTGGGGCAGCTGAGCACCCGGTGGCAGAACGAGAAGCAGGCCATCGACTCGGTCCGCGAGGTCAAGGAGCAGCTCGAGACGCTGCGCCGCGAGTCGGACCGGGCCGAGCGCGACGGCGACCTGGGCAAGGCCGCGGAGCTGCGCTACGGCCGGATCCCCGAGCTGGAGAAGCGGCTCGAGGCGGCGGTCGAGGCGTCGGGAGGCGCCAGCGACGGCGACGTCATGCTCAAGGAGGAGGTCGGACCCGACGACGTCGCGGACGTGGTGGCGGCGTGGACCGGCATCCCGGCCGGCCGGATGATGGAGGGCGAGACCGCCAAGCTGCTGCGGATGGAGTCCGAGCTCGGCAAGCGGGTCGTCGGGCAGGCCGACGCGGTGCAGGCAGTCTCCGACGCGGTGCGCCGGGCCCGGGCCGGAGTCGCGGACCCGAACCGGCCGACCGGCTCGTTCCTGTTCCTCGGACCGACCGGCGTGGGCAAGACCGAGCTCGCAAAGGCGTTGGCGGACTTCCTGTTCGACGACGAACGCGCGATGGTCCGGATCGACATGTCCGAGTACGGCGAGAAGCACTCGGTGGCACGGCTCGTCGGTGCCCCGCCCGGCTACGTCGGCTACGAGGCCGGCGGTCAGCTGACCGAGGCGGTGCGCAGGCGTCCGTACACGGTGGTGCTCTTCGACGAGGTGGAGAAGGCGCACCCCGACGTGTTCGACATCCTGCTGGCGGTCCTCGACGAGGGACGCCTGACGGACGGCCAGGGCCGGACGGTGGACTTCCGCAACACCATCCTGATCCTGACGTCCAACCTCGGTGCCGGTGGCACCAAGGAGCAGGTGATGGATGCGGTGCGGCACGCGTTCAAGCCGGAGTTCATCAACCGGCTCGACGACGTGGTGATCTTCGACCCGCTCTCGGAGGAGCAGCTCGAGTCCATCGTCGACATCCAGCTCGGCCAGCTGGCCAGGCGGCTCGCCGCCCGGCGGCTCACGCTGGAGGTCTCGCAGCCGGCGAAGGCGTGGCTGGCCAAGCGCGGCTACGACCCGCAGTACGGTGCGCGACCGCTGCGCCGGCTGGTGCAGCAGTCGATCGGCGACCAGTTGGCGAAGCTGCTGCTGGCCGGCGAGATCAAGGACGGCGACGTCGTGCCGGTGAACGTCACGGCGGACGGTGACGGCCTGACGCTGGGCTGAGCCCCGCACAAAACGATGCGCCCTCCCCGCTGCCCGAGGCAGCGGGGAGGGCGCATCTGTGCCCGAGCCCGGCAGGCGCGTCCGCGGGCCCAGGGGGGATTGAGCCGCGGGCCGCGCCGCGGCGGGCTCGGCGGGTCCGGCCGGGCTCGTGAGGGGCGAAGCCCCGACCGGACGAGTCTGCGGGCCGACTGGGTCGGCCAACGGCATCAGCCGAGGCTGAGGGGTTGACGGCCGCGGCTCCGGTGGGCGCCGCAGCGCGGGTGGAATTGCGGTCGTCGACCGTCCTGCAAATTATCGCCATCATTGGATTGAATGCAATGAATAATTGAGATGCGCATAAGTGACACCTATCACAATCGGTGGCGGGTGGCGCCATACGCGCAGATCATGCCGGGGCCAATGATTTTCGGCGGTATGGTCCTTACCGCCGAGTAGGTAGCCGGGTCAGCTTCAGGGGGGTTCAAATGGTGGACAAGTTCGATCGGCCGCAGAAAACCGCGATGATCGTCGCGCGGCGGATAATCGCGGACATCTCGGACAGGGGTCTCGTTCCGGGGGATCGACTGCCCCCCGAGAAGGTGATGCTCGAGGAGTACAACGTCGGCCGCGGCACCCTCCGCGAGTCCCTGCGCTTCCTCGAGCTCTCGGGTGCGATCTCGTTGAAGCCCGGACCGGGCGGCGGCCCCACCGTCGAGAAGCCGGAGGCCTCGCACCTGATGAACAGCCTGGGTCTGCTGCTCCAGTTCGAGGGCGCCCAGTTCGCCACCATCGTCGAGGCGCGGATCGGGCTCGAGCCGTTGATGGCACGGTTGGCGGCCGAGCGGATCACCGCCGATCAACTCGTCCAGCTCGAAGTATCGCTCAACGACATGCGCGGCAGTGTCGACGACCTGGCGCGGTTCCTGGCGGCGAACGGTCAATTCCACAACGTCATCGCGTGGGCGTCGGGCAACGCGCTGTTCGGATATCTCATCGACGCGCTGGACGGCGTCTTCGCCGGCGCCTCGCTCGGGGTGGACTACCCGGAGCTGGCGCGGGCCAAGGTGCTCGAGGCCGACATTGCGGTCTTCGAGGGGATCGCCGCCGGCGACCCCACCGCAGCGGAGTTGGCGATGCGCAGCCACGTCTCGGAGTGGACCGCTTTCCTGGTCAAGAAGTTTCCCGCCGCGCTGGCCCGGCCGATCACCTGGGAGTCCATGCTCTAGCGCGTCGTCGCGGCCCCTGTTCAGGCGGGTCTCAGGTTTCCGTCCTATCCTGCAGGGTCGGGACCGTACCCGTCGAAAGAGCAGGGCTGAGACATGAGCAACCCGGACGATCCGCGCAATGGGCGTGAAGACAGCAATGGGCGTGAAGACAGCAATGGGCGCGACGACAGTGCTGCGCAGGCGCGCGAGCACGGCACCGCCGAGCCCGCCGAGACGGTGCAGTGGTCGCGCGGGCCGGGGGTCGGCGATGCCGCCGGGCCGGCGCCGGACCAGCGGACCGAACAGTTCCCCGCCCCGCAGCCCTCGTACACCGGCGACCCCACCCAGGCCTACGGGCCGGTCCCGAACCCCACCCAGGCGTACCCGACGTACCAGGGGCAGAACCCGGGCTACGACCCGAACCAGGGGTACGCGCCGCCGCCCAACGCCACTCAGGCGTACCCGACGTACCAGGGGCAGAACCCGGGCTACGACCCGAACCAGGGGTACGCGCCGCCGCCCAACGCCACTCAGGCGTACCCGACATACCAGGGGCAGAACCCCGGTTACGACCCGAACCAGGGGTACGCGCCGCCGTCGAACCCCACTCAGGCATACCCGGCCTACGGCACCCCGCCGCCTGCCGATCAGCCCCCGTTGCCGCCCGACGACGGGCAGCCCGACGGCGGGAAGAAGGGGCCCAACAAGGGGGTACTCGCCGCGGCGCTGGTGATCGCGGGGCTGTTGCTCGTCGCCGTCGTGGGGTTCGGCGTCATGCTGCTGACGTCCGGCGGTCCCGACTCGGGGTCGACGGCGGCCGGCCCGAAGGTCACCACGACCGTGCCGCGGCCCTCGACGACGCCGCGGACCACCACCCCGCCCGCACCGCAGACCACCCCGCCGGACCTGTCCCAGATTCCCGGTGGCCTCGGCGAGGTGATCGGGGCCGCGGGCGCGGCGGTGGGGACCGTCGACTCGAACGACGGCTCCACGCTGATCCTGGACGGCATCGGTGGCTCCAAGGTCACCGTCACCACCAGCGCCGACACCAGGGTGATCTCGCTGACCGCATCGAAGGTCGGCGACCTCGCGCCGGGTGAGATGGTGGTGGTGCAGGGCGACAAGGCGGCCGACGGCACGGTGGCGGCCAAGGTGATCGTCAGCACCGCTCTGCCGGAGTTCGGACACTTCGGAAACTGAGAATTCGGCGCGGCATCGAGCCGAGTGGCCCGCAGTGGCCTGACGATCGATAAGGTGACTGGCGATGACGCTTATCTGGTTCGCTCTCTCTGCGATCGCGCTCGCGGGCGCGCTCGCGCTTCTCTATGTCGATCGCAGCCGACGTGAACAGTTCGGCAAGGTGCGGCAGATCTGGGCAAAGGCCCAGGGCTACGCGTACAACGAGGCCGACCCGCAGTTGCCCTCGAAGTGGCACCGTGCCGCGATGGCCAAGCAGGAGTACCTGGGCGCCATCGACGTGGTGCACGGCACCCGGCGCGGTGAGAGCTTCGTGTTGTTCGACCTCGAGGAGACCGCGACGGTGGTCGCGGTACACCGCGCGGTCGGCTCCGACGTCGACGTGGACCTGCGGCTCAAGTCCACGCCGCCGCCCAAGGACTCCGACATGAACCTGCTGGGCGCGATCGGTCCGCGGGTGGTCTTCGCGACCGATCTCGAGATCGCCCGCCGCGTGTGCGACCAGCGGATGGTGCACTTCACCGAGTCCGTGCCGCCGCAGGTGCAGATGCTGTGGAGCGAGGGCGCCTGGACCCTCGGCACCCTGCCCACCAGCAGCACCGGCCGCGACTGGGACGCGGCGATCGACGCCGTCGCCCGGCTCTCCGGTCTCCTGCACGTGCTGCCGCCGGTGTCCGAGCCGGCCGGGATTCCCGCGGACACCAGCCACGATCCGGGACGGCCCCGCCCGCACGGCGATCGCTCGGACAGCGCCCCGCGCAACTGATCTGATCGCTAGCCTGGGCGCATGACGCTCCCAGGTGACAGTGCCCACCGCCCGTCCAGTCGTCCCGTCGCCCTGGTCACCGGGCCGACCTCCGGCATCGGCGCCGGGTTCGCCCGGCAGCTCGCCGCCTCCGGACACGACCTGGTGCTCGTCGCGCGGAACGGCGACGCGCTCACCGAGCTCGCCGCCGAGTTGAAGTCCGCGTACGGGGCCGCCTCCGAGGTGCTGCCGGCGGACCTGGCCACCGAGAGCGGCCGCGCACTGGTGGCCGACCGGTTGCGGCCCGGGGTCGACGTGCTGGTGAACAACGCCGGCTTCGGCACCTCCGGCGAGTTCTGGACCGCGGACCCCGCACTGTTGCAGGCGCAGCTCGACGTCAACGTCACCGCGGTGATGACACTGACCCGGGCGGCGCTGCCCGCGATGATCGCGGCGAAGTCCGGTGCGGTGGTCAACGTGGCGAGCGTCGCCGGCCTCCTGCGCGGCCGCGGCTCGACCTACTCGGCCAGCAAGGCATACGTCGTCTCGTTCACGGAGGGCCTGGCGGGCGGACTGCACGGCACTGGGGTCCGCGTGCAGGCCCTGTGTCCCGGCTTCGTGCGCACCGAGTTCCACCAGCGCGCGGGCATCGAGATGGGATCGATCCCGAACGCAATGTGGCTGTCGGTGGACCAGGTGGTCACGACCAGCCTCGCCGATCTGGGCAAGGGCAAGGTGGTGAGCATTCCGGGCGCGCAGTACAAGGTGTTGACCACGGCCTCGCGGCTGGTCCCGCCGTCGCTGGCCCGCAGGCTGGCGAACACCTTCGGCCGGGGCCGGGGCCGAACGTAGCCAGAATGCGCGGATTGCCCCGGAGTGGGTAGATTCCATCGCGTGACTCTTGTGGCGGTAGTGGCTGTTGTTGTTGCTGTTGTCGTGTGTGCCTGGGCGGTGGCCGTCGTGCGGCGACTGCGACGGATCCAGGCGAGCCTGTCGGCCAGTCGCCGCCTGCTCGAGGTCGAACTGAACCGCCGCTACGAACTCGTCGACGCACTCGTGGTCGCGGCCCGCCGGGCCGACGCGCCGTCCGCGGCGCTGGCGCCGCTGGCCGGGGCGCGGTCGCTGGCGCTGGGTTTCCGTGAGCAGCAGTTGACGCTCGGCGAGCAGGCCGGCTCCGAGAACGCGCTGTCGGTCGCGCTGCACCGGGTGCTGCTCGAGGTCGCGGAGGACCCGGCGGTCAAGAACGACTGGTCGGTGCAGCGACCGGCCCTCGAGGTGCGCAACACCGAGCAGCGACTGGTCGGGGCGGCCCGCGTCTACAACGGCACCGCCACCGCCCTGAACACGTTGGTGCGCGGGCTGCCGGCAGGTCCGGTGGCGCGGGCCTTCGGCGGTCGTCCGGTGCCGCTGTTCGAGGCCACCGCCGCAGAGCTGCCCGTGGCCGCACCGACGGCAGCGCCGGCCAACAGCTAGCCGCATCCGCCACGGGCCGCGAAGCGCCGACGGGGCCGCACGCCCGGGGCCGCCGACACCCCGACTACGCTCGATGCCGACAGTGGCATGCGAGAAGGAGCGGTCGATGACGGAGAAGGCGGAGCTCGCCGGGCTGGTACGCGAGCTGGCTGTGGTGCACGGCAAGGTGACGTTGTCGTCCGGCAAGGAGGCCGACTACTACGTCGACCTGCGCCGCGCGACGCTGCACCATCGTGCCGGACCGCTGATCGGCGCGCTGCTGCGCGAGCTGGTCGCGGACTGGGACTTCGACGCCGTGGGCGGCCTCACCATGGGTGCGGACCCGGTGGCGATGGCCGTCATGCACGCGCCCGGCCGCCCGATCGACGCGTTCGTGGTGCGCAAGGCCGCCAAGGCGCACGGCATGCAGCGGCAGATCGAGGGCCCGGACATCGTCGGCAAGCGGGTGCTCGTCGTCGAGGACACCACCACCACCGGCAACTCGCCGCTCACCGCGGTGAAGGCGCTGCGCGACGCCGGCGCCACCGTCGTCGGCGTGGCCACCGTGGTGGACCGCGCGACCGGTGCGGACGCCGTCATCGCGGCGGAGGGCCTCGAGTACCGGTCCCTGCTCGGACTCGGCGACCTCGGCCTGTAACCCGGCGGGCGGCATCCGCGCCTGCGGCTATGACGCCTGACGCATCACCATGTCGCCCAGTCCGACGACGTACTCGTCGGCCTCGTCGTCGTAACTGACGCTGACGGTGGTGGGGTAGTAGCCGCTCTGCTGATACGCCTGCGGCTGCTTGATCGGCTCCTGGAGCTGCGGCTTCGTCAGCAGCCACTCACGGGTCATCATCGGTTCCATGAAGGAGTACTTGCCGTCCCAGGTCCCGTTGATGAAGACCTCGGTGAAGTCGAACTCGCCCGGAATCATGGGTTCGGTGGAGTCGGCCCAGTGGACGCCCATCTTCGGCTCTGCCTGCTGGGCGAGCGGTGGTTCGGGCGGGGTCGCGTAGTCCTGCGGAACGTACTTTCCCTCGGGGACGTGCTCGGCCATCGCCGCGTAGTCGGGGTTCGCGGGATCGACCGCGTCCACCGCGTTCTTGTCGACCATGTAGAAGTGTGTGTCGAAGTGCGGCTTGTCGAAGACCCCGGGGGGAATGTGACCGTGGGGGTTCCAGTCGAGGGTGGCGTACTCGAAGGCCGTCGCAGAGGCCTGCTCGGGCAGATCGAGTTGATAGACGTCGGAGGGCGTGTCCATGTTCTCCGGAAGGCCGTCGAGCGCAGACTCCGATATGCGCATCCCGACATCGGTCGGGTTGCCGTCCGCGTCGAGGGTGACGAACGCCCGGGCGGTGCCGTTCCCGACATCCTGCGCGGGGCCGTAGAACACGCCGCCCTGGCTCTGCTCCGTCTGGGCACTCTGCTCCTGGTCGTCGCTGCAACCGGCGAGCACCACCGAGGCACACGCGACCGCGACCAGTCCGGTTCTGCGAAGCTTTCGGCTCGAACGCATCCTGCACCTCGATCGATGAGTCTCGTGGGTGGGGCGAACCCATCCAGTGTAGGCGCCGATTGCCGGCCCGTAGTGCAGAATCTGGGCGGCGGAGGAACATTCGTGACGAGGGGAGCATTGGGTCAGATGACGGTCAGAAGGACGGCGACCACGCTGGCGGACGGTCGGGAGTTGCTGTACTTCGACGACACCGAGCCCTACGCGAGCGGCGCCGCGACCCGGCAGCTGCGCGACACCCGGGAGCTGCCGGCGACCACGGTCGACTCGACCATGCGCTACGACGTGCTCACCGGCGAGTGGGTGACGCTGGCCTCGCACCGGATGGACCGCACCTTCCTTCCCGCGGCGGACGCGTGTCCGCTGTGCCCGACGCAGCCGGGCCGCGCGGCCACCGAGATCCCCGCCGACGGGTACGACGTCGCGGTGTTCGAGAACCGCTTCCCGTCCCTGGCCACCTCCGCGGCCGATCCTGCGACGGAATGCGTTGACGGCGAAACGCTCTGGCCGCACCGCGCCGCCGCCGGCCGGTGCGAGGTGGTGTGCTTCACCAGCGACCACGACCGGTCCTTCGCGCAGCTGCCGACCTCCCGGGTGCGGACGGTGCTGACGGCGCTGGCCGACCGGACGCGGGAGCTGTCCGCGCTGCCGGGCATCGCGCAGGTGTACTGCTTCGAGAACCGCGGTGCCGAGATCGGCGTCACCCTCGAGCACCCGCACGGGCAGGTGTACGCCTACCCGGCGCTGTCCCCGCGCGCGGAAGCCCAACTGCGACAGGCGGACCGGCACTTCCGGCGGACCGGACGGTCGCTGCTTCGTGACGTGCTCGACGCCGAACGCCGGGCCGGCACCCGGGTGGTCGCCGAGACCGCGCACTGGACCGCGTACGTCCCCGCCGCCGCACGCTGGCCGGTGGAACTGCACGTGGCGCCGCACCGGGACGTCGCGGACCTGACCGAACTGACCGGCCCGGAACTCGACGACCTCGCGCCGCTCTACCTCGACGTCCTCGGCCGGCTGGACCGGTTCTTCGACGGCGTCGAGAAGCTGCCGTACATCGCCGGCTGGCACCAGGCCCCCACCGGCGATGGCCGGGAACTGGGAAGGCTGTACCTGCAGGTGTTCTCGCTGATGCGTTCGCCGCACCGGATGAAGTTCCTGGCGGGCTCGGAGTCCGGGATGGGCGCCTGGATCAGCGACACCACGCCCGAGCGGATCGCCGCGCGGTTCCGGGAGGTCGCGCCGTGAGCGACGCGGTGTGGGTCGACCCGGTCTCGGACACGGCACTGGTCGCCGCCGTCACCGCCGGCTTCCGTGGCGAGTTCGGCGCCGACCCGGAGGGCGTGTGGACGGCGCCGGGCCGGGTGAACCTGATCGGCGAGCACGTGGACTACGCGGACGGCCTGTCGTTGCCCGTCGCGCTGCCGCACCGCACGGTGGTCGCGGTGCGGCGGCGCGGCGACGGGGTGCTGCGGTGTGCGTCGAGCCTCGGCGGGCCCCCGTGGCACGGCAGGGTCGAGGAGATCGGACCGGGGAGCCCGTCGGGTTGGGCGTCGTACCTGGCCGGCGTGGTGTGGGCGATGCGGCGGGAGGGACTGCTCGGCAACGACTTCGGCGGCGCAGACGTGTGTGTCGAGTCCTCGGTCCCGGTGGGGGCCGGGCTGTCGAGTTCGGCGGCGCTCGAGTGCGCCCTGGCCCTGGCACTGGCCGAACTGTCCGGGCTGCCGACCGACGACGCCGGCCGCACCGCGCTGGCCGCGTGCTGTGTGCGGGCCGAGAACGAGATCGCGCTGGCACCGACCGGCGGCATGGACCAGGCGGTCGCGTTGCGGGCCCGGGCCGGTCACGCCCTGCTGGTGGACTCGGCGGACGGCTCCGCGACGCCGGTGCCGCTCGACCTGGCGGGGGAGGGGCTGGCGCTGCTGGTGATCGACACCCGTGCCCCGCACCAGCTGGTCGACGGGCAGTACGCGCAACGCCGGAAGTCGGTGGAGGAGGCCGCGGCCCGGCTGGGGGTCGCGTCGCTGCGCGAGGCGGCGGACGCGGGCACGGACATGCGTGAGCTCAAGGACCCCACCCTCACCCGGCGGGCCCGGCACGTGGTCACCGAGATCGTGCGGGTGCGGGAGACGCTCTCGCTCATGGCATCCGGGCGGTACCGGGAGCTCGGGCCGGTGCTGACCGCCTCGCACGTCTCGCTGCGCGACGACTTCGAGGTCTCGTGTGCGGAACTCGACTGCGTGGTGGAGGCGGCCGTGGCGGCGGGCGCGTACGGCGCACGGATGACCGGCGGCGGCTTCGGTGGGTCGGCGGTCGCGCTGGTGGAGGCCTCGGCCGTCGACGCGGTCGCGGGGTCGGTGTGTGGCGCGGCGC